>SBFL01000367.1 GCA_006227965.1 Bacteroidota bacterium
AATTTAGGGCATAAAGCGGTTTTCTGGGCTTATGTCTTCCCATTTATCCTGATGTTGCTGACCTTGCTTACGGCTTCATATTTCGTTGCGGAATGGCTGGCCGGAGTGTTGTCGCTCCTGATCCTTATCCCTTATTACCTGTTGATTCATGGGCTTAAGGGTTATTTTAAAAAGACCTTTGACATTTCCATTCAGAGAATTTAAGAATCATGACGGATTCCATCCTTTACAGCGTGATTTTACTGGCTCTTTTGGGAACCGTGGCCGCCCTTGTGCTATATGTGGTGTCCAAGAAGTTCTATGTGTATGAAGATCCGCTGATCGCCACCGTTGAGGAAATGTTGCCGGGTGCCAATTGTGCGGGATGTGGTTCTCCTGGCTGCAGGTCCTTTGCTGAAAAGCTGGTGGGTTCAGATGATATTTCAGATTTATTCTGCCCTGTGGGTGGCAACCAGGTGATGAATCTGGTTGCAGGGGCACTGGGGAAAGTGGTCAAGGAACAGGACCCAACCGTGGCGGTGATACGCTGTCAGGGCAGTTGCGAGGTAAGGCCTAAAACCACCGAATACCAGGGGCCGAGGTCCTGTGCGATTTCCGCACTTATCTACAGCGGCGAAACCGATTGTCAGTTCGGGTGCCTGGGTGATGGCGATTGTGTTGAAGTCTGCAAATTCGACGCCATGTACATGGATGAAACCACCGGGCTTCCGGTAGTCATTACCGATAAGTGTACCTCCTGTGGCATGTGTGTTGAAGCCTGTCCGAGGAATATCATCGAGATGCGCCCAAAACACAAAAGGGACTTGAAAATTTTTGTGGGCTGTCTCAATGAAGAAAAGGGCGGGATTGCCAAAAAGGCCTGTTCGGTGGCCTGTATCGGTTGTTCCAAGTGCTTCGATATTTGCCCGAAGGATGCCATTACCATGAATAACAACCTGGCTTACATTGATCCTGAGTTCTGTACATTATGCAGAAAATGTGTTGACGTTTGCCCGACAGATTCGATCATTGAAACGAATTTCCCACCCCGCAAAAATAGGAACACAGATCCCGGCATTACCATAAAAGTCGAACCGGTAAAACCACAAAACGATGCTTAGGACTTTTCCTAAAGGAGGTATTCACCCGCCGGAGAATAAACTAACCTCCTCAAAACCCATTAAAAGGCTGCCGCCGCCCAACGTGGTTTACGTACCCATATCCCAGCATATAGGTATTCCTGCAGAAATCGTCGTGGACCGCAAAGACAAGGTCGAAGTAGGACAGGTCATTGCCAAATCAGGGGGGTTCGTCTCCTCCAACATTCATGCCCCGGTGGCGGGGACCGTTACCAAACTGGACATGATCATTGATACCAGGGGTTATAAACAGCAGTGTATCGTAATCCGGACAGATCAGAAAAACGAATCCAACTTTCAGGATGCCGATTTACCTCTGATAGCGGAGATCTCGCTGGAACCGGAGGAAATCCTCAGGCGAATTTCAGATTTCGGGATTGTCGGGCTGGGCGGGGCTACCTTTCCCTCCCACGTCAAGCTGAACATCAAAAAGGACAGGAAATTAGACTGCCTGATAATCAACGGTGTGGAATGCGAACCCTATCTGACAGCAGACCATCGGTTGATGCTTGAAAAAGGGGAGGAAATCATGGTCGGCATCCGTATCCTGATGCACGCCCTGCATGTTGAAAGGGCCATCATCGGGATTGAAAACAACAAAAGGGACGCCATTGAAAACTTTAAAAAGCTTGCTGCTGGCGACCCCGGCATACAGATAGCCGCCCTTAAGGTAAAATACCCGCAGGGTGGTGAAAAACAACTTGTCAGGGCACTTTTAAAAAGGGAGGTCCCGAAAAACGGGCTGCCTCTTGACGTCGGGGTGGTGGTCCACAACGTTGGTACCATTTTCGCCATATACCAGGCGGTACAGCACAACAGGCCCCTTATGGAACGGGTGGTCACCGTGACCGGCAAAAAGCTGGGAGACCCTTCCAACTTCTGGGTAAAGATCGGAACCCCCATAAGTGAGCTGATCGAAGCGGTCGGGGGCATTCCTGAGGACACCCGTAAAATTGTGAGTGGCGGCCCCATGATGGGCAAGGCCCTAAAGAGCATGGATGTTCCCGTTACCAAGGGTACTTCGGGCATCCTGGTCATCTCAGAGGATGAAGCGAGCCGGGGAACCCCAAAAAACTGCATCCGTTGCGGGGAATGCGTGGATGTATGCCCCATGGGCCTGGAGCCCCATCTGCTGATGAACCTTTCCGAAAAGGGCATGTACGAGAAAGCGGCCCAGGAAGATATCATGACCTGCATAGAATGCGGTTCCTGCAGTTATGTGTGCCCATCACACCGTCCGCTACTGGACTATATACGATTTGGAAAAACCATTGCAAAACAACTCGAATCGAATAAAGGGTAGCTATGAGCGACCAGCCTATCATTGTTTCCGCCTCTCCTCACGTACATTCGGACCGGACCTCCAAAAAACTGATGTACGATGTGGTAATTGCATTGGTCCCGGCATTTTTGGTATCCCTTTACGTCTTTGGCTTCAATGCCCTGATCGTTACCACAGCAGCCGTTATCTCATGTCTTTTGTTTGAGTACCTCATTCAAAAGTACCTGATGAAAACCGAAGTCACCATAGGTGATGGCTCCGCCCTGATCACCGGAATCCTGCTGGCCTTCAACCTGCCCGCCGGGATCCCGGTATGGATGGTGGTGGTCGGTAGCCTGGTTGCCATAGGGGTGGCAAAGCTGTCCTTCGGGGGGATCGGGTACAATATCTTCAACCCGGCCCTGGTCGGGAGGGTATTCCTGCTGGTTTCCTTCCCCGTTCAGATGACGCTTTGGCCCACAGCGGTGGAAAACAACACCTCCATAGTCGATGCGGTTACCGGGGCGACTACCCTGGGGCTTATAAAAGAAGGGGTGCAATTCGGGGAAACCATAAGCTCCCTCAGCGCCAGCATCCCATCGGCACAGGAGATGTTCCTGGGGATCACCTCCGGCTCCCTGGGTGAAATGTCGGCCCTGGCCCTGATCCTGGGCGGGGTGTTCCTCATTGCAAGAAAGGTGATCTCCTGGCACATCCCGGTTACCGTGCTGGCCAGCATTGCCGTGATGACGGGTGTTTTCTGGTGGATAGACCCCGAGCATTATGCCAACCCGCTGATTCACGTGTTGTCCGGCGGAGCCATCCTGGGGGCTTTTTACATGGCCACGGACCTGGTAACTAGTCCGGTAACCAAAAAGGGGATGGTCATCTTTGCCCTCGGCATAGGGGTGATTACAGTGGTGATCCGGCTATTCGGATCCTACCCTGAGGGGATCTCTTTTGCCATTCTGATCATGAACGCTTTCGTCCCGCTTATCAACAGCTACTTCAAACCCAGGAGGTTTGGGTCAAGAATCAAAGCCAAAATCATGTGATCATGAAAAAGAAGGAATCAACCCTGATCAATATGGTAGTGGTCCTTTTTGTAACCACCCTGGTGGCCGGACTGACCCTGGGTTACGTGAATGACCTCACCCTGGAACCAAAGGCACGGGCCCGCCTGGCCAAAAAGGCCAATGCGCTGAAGACCGTGCTTCCCGCCTTTGACAATGATCCGGTTCCCGCAGTGATTCGGGTCAAGTCCGGGTCGTCCAGGGACAGCATAGAGATCTATCCGGCCTTCAGGGGCAATGGGTTTGCCGGGGCGGCGGTTACCGGGGCCTCCGAAAAGGGATACAGCGGTTTGGTAAAACTGATGGTTGGCTTTCTGCCCGACGGCACCATTAACAACATCGAGGTACTGGAGCAAAAGGAAACCCCGGGGCTGGGGACAAAAATGAAAGGCGAAAAGTTCCTGCGGCAATTCCGCGGCAAAGATCCGTCGTCCTTCAACCTGAAGGTTGAAAAAGACGGTGGCGGAGTGGATGCCCTGGCGGGCGCCACGATCAGCACTCGGGCATTCAGCGAAGCCACGCAGCAGGCCTATGATATTTTTATCACCCACAGGGACAGCATCAATGAACAGGATAATTAAAGACCATGGCTGAAACACTGGACCAGAAACAAAATTTCTTAAAGGGCATCATCAAGGAGAACCCGGTGTTTGTGATGCTCCTTGGTATGTGCCCCACCCTTGGGGTCACCTCCTCGGCTTTCAATGGGCTGGGCATGGGGGTAGCCACACTATTTGTACTGTTGATGTCCAATATTGTGGTATCCCTTATCAAATCGCAGGTCCCCAGCAAGGTGCGCATCCCCGCTTTTATAGTGATCATCGCCTCCTTTGTGACCGTAGTGGAGATGGTGCTGGAAGCCTACATCCCATTTCTGTATGAACAGCTGGGGATTTTCATCCCCCTCATCGTGGTGAACTGCCTTATTTTGGGAAGGGCCGAAGCTTTTGCTTCCAAGAACAACCTGACCTCTTCGGTTGTCGATGCCCTCGGTATGGGCATGGGCTTTGTCATAGCTCTTACGGCATTAGGGGCCACGCGCGAAATCCTGGGGAACGGCAGCATTTTTGAGTTCCGATTTGTCTCGGAGGATGCCAACACGTTCATCCTTTTTATACTGCCTCCCGGGGCCTTTATCGCCCTGGCTTATCTGGCCATCGCATTCAACAGGTTAACCCGTAAACTGGCATAGCATGGAATATTTGATCATCCTTATAGGCGCCGTTTTTGTCAATAACATAGTCCTTTCCCAGTTCCTGGGGATTTGCCCGTTCCTGGGGGTTTCCAATAAGGTTTCCACTTCAGTGGGCATGTCCGGGGCGGTCCTGTTTGTCATGACCATTGCCACTACGGTGACCTATTTGCTTCACCAATATGTGCTGGTGCCCATGGGCCTGGACTATTTGCGGACCATTACGTTCATCCTGGTCATTGCTGCCCTGGTACAGATGGTGGAGATCATGCTGAAAAAGGTAAGCCCGCCCCTGTATCAGGCACTTGGGGTATTCCTGCCCCTGATCACGACCAACTGCGCCGTGCTGGGGGTTGCCATACTTGCCCTGGGCCTGGAAGACGGAAACCTTCTGAAGGCGGTATTCTTTGCCATTTCCAGTTCGGCCGGATTTGCCCTGGCACTGATTGTCTTTGCCAGTATCCGGGAATTCCTGGAACTGGCAGACATCCCCGAAGGAATGAAGGGGGTGCCCATTAACCTGCTGGTAGCAGGGCTCCTTTCACTGGCCTTTCTGGGCTTTGCCGGGTTGGTATAAACCCCCGGTATATTTACCCATTTCGTTTCGGGTTATTCCACCTTATAGGTTTCCCCTGAGAAAAAGAGGTCGTCCGTCCTGACGAAATCGGAGTTGGCCTTCACCTGTACGGTAAGAGCATCTTCCCGCTGCTCCAGGGTGACATCATCGTAGCTCCTGATCAGGCCGGTAACCAGCGGGAACTGAAGCCGTACCAGCATCTGGTGGAGGGTCGGGTCCTGTTCGTGGGCATCATGAACCAGAATATCTTCCTCTGTTACACCGTTCTCACCAATGGTAACTACCTCGAGTTTGAGACCCTTCAGTATGAGCCCTTTATCCCGGTCTTTCCCAAATATCATCGGCTGGCCATGCTCCACATGCAGTTGCTTGTCCTCCCTGACATTCTTGTCTGTGAATTCCGTAAAACAACCATTGTTAAAGATAACGCAGTTTTGAAGGACCTCTATCAGGGAGGTGCCATTGAATTTTTCGGCTGCGATGAAGATCTCCGTAAGTTCTTTTGGCGTATTCCCCGCCACCCTTGCATAAAAACGGGCCTGGGCCCCAATGGCCAGTTCCCCCGCAAGAAACGGGGGTTGGGTATTGCCATACGGAGAGGATTTCGTCTTTTGCCCTACAGAGGAAGTGGGTGAGAACTGCCCCTTGGTCAGGCCATAGATCTTGTTGTTAAACAGGATCATATTCAAATTGATGTTACGGCGGAGCACATGTATGAAGTGATTCCCCCCGATGGCCATGCTGTCGCCATCCCCGGTAATCACCCAGACACTCAGATCCGGATTGGCCAATTTGACACCTGAAGCGATGGCAGGGGCCCTTCCATGAATACCGTGCATTCCATAGGTGTCCATATAATAGGGGAAGCGGGAAGAACACCCGATCCCTGAAATGAAGACCACGTCCTCCTTGTTTACCCCCATTTCAGGCAGGGCCTTTTGTACAGCCCTCAGAATGACATAGTCATCGCATCCCGGGCACCATCGCACCTCCTGATCACTTGCAAAATCCCTGAATGTGTATTTCTTAACCGTCGTTTCCATGTCTATGACAAATGAGTTTTGAATTTCTGAACGAGCTCATCATTTCCAAAGGGTAAGCCCTGTATTTTGTTGAATTGCAAAAACGTAAATTCGTTGAAATTGATCTTCAATATCTTGGCAAACTGTCCGCTGTTCAATTCACAAACAATGATTTTTTTGAACCGCCTTAGCAACTGCTCTGTGTTCTTGGGCAGGGGGTTGATATAATTGAAATGTGCAAAACCGATATTCAAAAACCCTTCTGCATTCAATTCTTTTACAGCCGTATGCAGGGCGCCGTACGTTCCGCCCCATCCTATGACCAAAAGGTCTCCCTCGTCCGCAAATTCAGGGACAATGTCGGGGATGTTGTTCTGCACCCGCTTAATTTTTTCGGCCCGGATCCTGGTCATATATTCATGGTTTTCCGGAACATAGGACACATTACCTGTATCCGCATCCTTCTCGAGGCCCCCGATCCGGTGTTCCAGCCCGGGAGTTCCGGGGATCGCCCATTGCCGGGCAAGCGTCTCTTTATCCCTGTCGTATGGCTGCCAGTTCTCATCCTTTCCACTCACGATATGGTTGCGGATCTCCGGAAGCTCATTAACGGACTGAATTTTCCAGGGAGCAGAACCGTTTGCGATGTAACCATCTGTTAAAAGGATAACCGGGGTCATATGTTCCAGGGTGAGCCTGGCTGCTTCATAGGCATAATCGAAACAATTTGCCGGCGTACTGGCGGCAATTACAATGACGGGGCTCTCGCCGTTCCTGCCATACATGGCCTGCAGAAGGTCTGATTGTTCGGTTTTGGTAGGCAACCCGGTGGATGGGCCACCCCGCTGCACGTCCACTATCACCAGTGGCAGTTCTACCATCATGGCCAGGCCGAGGGCTTCGCCTTTAAGGGCCAGCCCCGGGCCGGAAGTAGTGGTGATGGCAAGATTTCCGGCAAAGGACGCACCAATGGCCGAGGTGACTCCCGCAATTTCATCTTCGGCCTGCAGGGTCTTTACGCCAAAGTGCTTGTGTTTTACCAGTTCGTGCAGGATATCAGAGGCAGGGGTAATGGGATAGGAGCCCAGGAACAATTCGAGTCCGGACTTTTCGGCTGCGGCCAGGAAACCCCATGCAGTTGCCGTATTCCCCATGATGACCCGGTAGGTCCCGGGGGGCATTTTTGCCGGGGCGATCGTATACGAATTCGGGATGAGTTCAAGGGTTTCGGAATAATAGTACCCCGCATTCAACACTTTCGTATTAGCTTCGATCAGCAGCGGGTTCTTTTTGAACTTTTTCCTGAAAAAGTCAATGGTGTGATCTGTCGAACGGTGGTACATCCAGTACACCATCCCCAGGGCGAACATGTTTTTACTCCTGTTGATTGCCTTGTTGTCTAGGCCATTCATATCCTTCAGGGCCTCCTTGGTCAAAGAGGTCATGGCCACCTCGATAACCCTGTAGTTTTCAAGGGTGCCATCCTCCAGCGGATTGGAATCGTATTCCGCCTTTTCGAGGTTTTTCTTCGTGAAGGAATCTGTGTCCACTATAATGGTATGCCCCGGTTTAACAGCGTACAAATTGGTCTTCAGACCGGCTGGGTTCATCGCCACCAGGAGGTCGACATTGTCCCCCGGAGTACTTACTTCGATACTTCCGATATGCACCTGGAAACCGGAAACCCCGTACAGGCTTCCCTGGGGAGCCCTGATTTCAGACGGATAATTGGGAAAGGTCGCCACATCATTTCCGAACATGGCCGAGGTATCTGAAAACTGGGTTCCGGTAAGCTGCATTCCGTCTCCGGAATCGCCCACGAAACGGACTACCACCGCCTCCAGGGTATTGATATCCTGCCCGCTATTTTTCAAATCGATCATTGTCGAACTTCTTTGATTACAAATCTTCTGATTCTGTTCGCCATAAATATACTTTTACTCCCACCAACGAATCCTGATTTTTATCATTAAAAGAGCGGGGCAGTCACCTTACTTTTGATTTTAACATCTAAAATCAGATACCATGGCTATCATTATTACTGACGAGTGCATAAACTGCGACGCCTGTATTTCAGAATGTCCGAACAATGCAATCTATGAACCGGGGGAGGAATGGTCGTATTCCGATGAAACAGCCCTCAGCGGGAGCGTAACCGTTCCAACTACGGGAAATGAAGTGGATGCAGATGAAGAAAACGACCCCATTTCCGACGAATTCTACTATATCGTCCCGGACAAGTGTACAGAATGCAAGGGATTCCACGATGAACCCCAGTGTGCTTCCGTTTGTCCGGTGGATTGTTGCGTCCCCGATGAGGATCACGTGGAAACCGAAGATCAGCTTCTGGCCAAAAAAGCCTGGTTGCACGGGGAATAAGTTCCTTTGCAAAAACTACCGGACTAATTAAATCGCCAGCCATTGTAAGCGTCGGAACAGGCCGACCAGCCTCCTATTATACCTGGCGGGCGACGGGAGATCTAAACACTGATAAATGTCATGATATGAGTGTTTTACGAGCCTTATTTTTATACAAAACCGTAATCCTGTAGCGAGCTGGCGGATATAAATCCAAACCTTTGTCAGGTCCCTGGTCCAATTGAATGATAACAACCTTTACATCATGAAAAAAAATTTCCCTAAACTCATTTGCGATGCGAATGAAGCCGTTGCAAGAATCGCTCATAAAACCAATGAAGTTTGCGCAATTTACCCGATTACACCTGCCTCCCCTATGGGAGAACATGTAGATGTTTTCAGTTCTGAAGGCCAAACGAATATTTGGGGAAATGTGCCTAAAATAGTAGAAATGCAAAGCGAGGGGGGCGCAGCGGGAGCTGTTCACGGATCCCTTCAGGGAGGAGCCCTGACCACTACGTTTACTGCTTCACAGGGGCTGTTGCTGATGATCCCCAATCTTTATAAGATCGCTGGGGAATTACTTCCCGGGGTCATTCACATAGCTGCCAGGACGGTAGCCACGCACGCACTTTCCATTTTCGGAGACCACTCGGACGTGATGGCAGCCCGTCAAACGGGCTTTTCCATGCTATTTGGGGGCTCGGTACAGGAAGCCATGGATTTTGCCCTGATAGCCCAGGTGGCTACCCTCAAATCAAGGGTACCCTTCCTGAATGTCTTTGACGGATTCCGGACTTCCCATGAGATTTCCAAAATCGACTCGATTCCGGATGACATCATCAGGGCCATGATGCCTGAAGAAGCAATCATGGAACATAAAAAACGGTCCCTTGATCCGGACCATCCCGTGGTGCGCGGAACATCACAGAACCCTGATGTCTTCTTCCAGGCCAGAGAAGCCTCCAACACCTATTATGAAAAGGTTCCCGATATGGTTCAGGGTACCATGGATGAGTTCTACGAGCATACAGGCCGCAGATACAGCCTGTTCTACTATATTGGACATCCCCAAGCAGAAAAGGTGATCGTCATTATGGGATCCGGGCAGGGGCCGGTTATCGAAGCCGTGGATACCATGGTCAAAAACGGGGAAAAAGTAGGGGCCGTCATAGTCCGGTTGTTCAGGCCCTTCTCCATTGCTCATTTTATCGATTCACTTCCTGAAACCGTCAAAAAAGTGGCTGTCCTGGACAGGACCAAAGAGCCCGGAAGCACGGGTGAACCCCTGTATTTGGACGTAGTCACGGCATTTAACGAAAGTAAGCGGGAAATGCCTCATATCCTGGGAGGCCGGTACGGCCTGTCAAGCAAGGAGTTTGACCCGGCCATGGTCAAGGCTGTCTTTGACGAACTCGATAAACCGGAACCTATTAACCACTTCACCGTAGGCATCAATGATGATGTTTCCCATAAAAGCCTGGAGGTCGGAGAACGGCTGCAAACCGTCAAAAGCACCTTCAACTGCATGTTTTACGGACTGGGGTCAGATGGTACGGTAGGGGCAAACAAGAACTCCATCAAAATCATTGGCGAAACCACCGATAATTATGTTCAGGGGTATTTTGTATACGATTCCAAAAAAGCAGGGGTACAAACTGTCTCACACCTGCGCTTCGGGCCGGAACCCATCTATTCTTCCTATCTGATTCACAAGGCCGATTTCATTGCGTGTCACCAGTTCAATTTCATTGAAAAGTTCGACATCCTTGAGAAAATAAAAAAAGGCGGGACGTTTCTGTTGAACGCTCCGTACCACAGCACTGAAGTCTGGGATAAACTGCCCCGGAAAATGCAGGAGGAAATCGTGGAGAATCAACTGAATTTCTATGTGGTTGACGCAACCCGGGTTGCACAGGAAGCCAATTTGGGAAAACGGACCAATACCGTCCTGCAAACCTGTTTCTTTGCCATTTCGGGAATCCTCCCCAAAGACGAGGCCATTGAACGGATCAAAAATGCCATTGTAAAATCCTACTCACACAAGGGGGATAAGGTAGTGAAGATGAACTTCGATGCGGTGGATGCTTCTCTGGAAAACCTCCAGAAGGTGGATTATCCGGACAAAATTACCAATGACAGGGAATTGAAGCCGATGATGACAGGTGCCCACGATCCCTTTGTAAAGGAAGTCCTGGGTAAAATCCTGGCTGGCAAAGGGGATGATCTTCCGGTAAGTGCATTCCCGGTAGACGGTACCTTCCCTACCGGCACCACCCAATACGAAAAAAGGGGCATCGCCGATTTCATACCTATTTGGGATGATGAAAATCTGTGTACCCAATGTAACAAATGTGTGGCCATATGCCCGCACGCAGCCATTCGTGCCAAGGTGGTCCCCAATGACATCCTCAAGGATGCACCGTCCTCTCTGAAAGCGGTTGCGGCAAAAGGAAGGCCTTTTGACCGGGAGACAGAATCATATGTCCTACAGGTCTCCCCTGAGGACTGTACGGGATGTGACCTTTGTGTTGCCGTTTGCCCTGCCGAGAGCAAGGAAATCGAAAACTTCAAGGCCATCAATATGAGGAGGAAACTCGATGTGGACACCGAACAGGATCAGAATTGGGATTATTTCATTGAATTGCCCGATTACGACCGTACAGCCCTGCAAATCACCAACGTGAAGGGTTCCCAGTTCCTGGAACCTCTCTTTGAATTCTCAGGAGCCTGTTCAGGCTGCGGGGAAACCCCCTACATCAAAATGCTGACGCAGCTCTACGGGGATAGTATCATGATAGCAAATGCCACGGGTTGTTCTTCAATTTACGGAGGCAACCTGCCCACCACCCCTTACAAGACAAATAAAGATGGTCGGGGGCCGGCATGGGCTAATTCCCTCTTTGAGGATAATGCCGAGTTTGGTTTTGGCATGAAGCTCGCCCTGAACAAGAAACAGGAGATTGCCGCAAGTTTGCTTACCTCGCTGAAATCTGAGGTAGGAGAGCAGCTGGCCGATGCCATTTTGAACAATCCGGAGAGCACGGAACTCGAACGCAGCCGGAAGTTCGAAGATTTGGAGAAACTGGGGAAAATCCTGGAGTCCATGGAAAATCCGGACGCCAGAAAATTGAGCAGATTAACGGAGTACCTCCGCAAAAAGGCCGTTTGGATCGTCGGAGGTGACGGATGGGCCTATGACATCGGTTACGGCGGACTGGACCACGTGCTTGCCTCCGGGGAAGACATCAATGTCATGGTCCTGGACACCGAAGTCTATTCCAATACGGGCGGACAGACCTCAAAGGCCACCCCCTTGGGCGCCAGTGCAAAATTCTCTGTCTCCGGGAAAAGGACCAGCAAGAAGAGTCTCGCTTTGCAGGCAATATCCTATGAAAATGTCTATGTAGCCCAGGTAGCTATGGGGGCCAAGGACCTGCAGACATTGAAGGCCATTGAAGAGGCAGCTGCCTACCCGGGCCCATCCCTGATTGTGGCCTATTCACACTGCGGAGAACACGGATATGACCTTAAAGACGGGGCTTTGCAGCAGGAGAGAGCCGTGGAGACCGGTTACTGGCCTCTTTTCAGATTCGACCCTGCCAAGCCGAAGGGCAAAAAGTTCAAGCTCGATTCCAAAGCGCCCTCTGCTCCTATTGAAGAATTCATGTACAATGAAACCCGGTTTACGCGGGTTGCCAAGGAGGATGCAGAACTGGGAGAAAAATTGCTGAAACAGGCTCAGGAGGAAGTTGAAACGCATTGGGAACGCCTGGAACTGTACAGGAACATGTAGGCTGAATCTAAGGATTTTCTGCCGGGCTGGTGTAAGAATCCGTGCAGTTGAACCCTAAAATTTGTCACTCATGAAAGAAAAAGCCGTTGAATTGTTTAAGGAAGCCTTGCAAAAACTTAGAGAAGCCAATGATGAATTATGCAGGCCCGAGGAAGATGTCGTTACCTCCCTGGTTTGCAGCAATTCCCATGCTGCCATCGAAAGCTATTTGAAGGGATTCCTGATGTTGCATGCCATCATTCCCAGGGATGATGAGACGATCGCCGGCCTGTACGAACAATGCAAAGCCATAAATAGCCTTTTCGAGCAGGTGCACCTCTCCGGATTTGAGTGCAATGCCCACAAGGATGAATCCAGGTTTGGCAACAAATCATCCAAGTTCAGCAGGTGTTTTGACATTGCCGACAGCCTTGACACCTTTTTGAGGCGGGAGAAAATCATTGCCTGAGAACACAGCCCGCTACCGGGTTTATTTCGGGAATAAGATGGTTCTGTAGTATTTAGATGTTTTAGTGAAGTAACGTCCCGGGGGAGCTTAGGACTCCTCCGGGGCAAGTTCAACTTCGAGCCCGTGCAGTTCTTCCGTAATCCGGATTTGGCATCCCAGCCGGCTTTCCTGCCTGACGTAAAAGGCTTCGGATAGCATGGCCTCTTCATCGTCGGATTTCTCCGGGAGCTTATGGTCAGAATTGATGTAGCACTGGCAGGAAGCACACATGGCCATCCCGCCACAAATCCCTAAAGTACCCTCAGGAGCCAGTTCATAGGAACGGACCACTTCCATAAGATTGAGGTTCATATCGGTAGAGGCGTCTACCTCGTGCAGGTTACCTTCCCGATCTTTGATCCTAATAAGTATGTCGCTCATTTCCAGGTTAAATAAGCGGTTTTGGCTGTTTGAAGTGCAAAAGTAAACATTATCAGGGACCTGTAAAACTGAATTTCAACTGCCCGGATCTGGGGCGGTAAGGTCAAAAAGCCTAGTCTATCGCCTTTACAACCACCTTGGGGGCCTCTTTCTTGCTGCCGTCGAATCCATGGATTCCTCCCACGGTAGTGTATTTCATTACGTATTTTTTACCGGGATTGATGCGCTGATAGGCACTTTGGCACATGAGGGTAGCCTCGTGGAACCCGCAAAGGATCAACTTCAATTTCCCCGGGTAGGTGTTCACATCCCCAATGGCGTAAATGCCCGGGATATTTGTCTGGTAGTCCAGGGTGTTGTCTACCCGGATTGCGTTCTTCTCGATTTCCAGTCCCCATTTGGAAATTGGGCCAAGTTTGGGGGAAAGACCAAACAGCGGAATAAACGTGTCCAATTCAATCCGGATATCTTCAGCAGGTTCCGTATTCCTGCGCACCACCACTCTTTCAAGCCTGTCCGCTCCTTCCAGTTGCACGACTTCTGCAGGGGTGATCAGACGAATTTTGCCCTGATGTTTCAATTCCCTGACCTTTTCAACCGAATCCAGGGCTCCCCTGAATTCATTCCGTCGATGAACCAGCGTCACTTCCTTTGCCACCCCTGAAAGAAAGATGCTCCAGTCCAGGGCGGAATCCCCGCCACCGGCAATCAGGACCCGCTTGTCGCGATACACTTCAGGATCCTTCAGCATGTAGGCAACCCCTTTGTCCTCAAATTGCCCGATATTGTCAATCAGGGGTTTTCGGGGTTCAAAACTGCCCAGCCCACCGGCAATCGCCACTACGGGTGCCTGGTGGCGTGTTCCCTCGTTGGTGGTGACCACGAACGTTCCGTCCTCCAGTGTTTCAATGGTTTCAGCCCGTTCCCCAAGCGTAAACCCCGGCTGGAAGGGCCTGATCTGCTCCATCAGGTTGTCTACCAACTCCCCTGCAAGGATTTCAGGAAAACCCGGGATATCGTAGATCGGCTTTTTGGGATAAATCTCCGCCAGTTGCCCCCCGGGTTGGGGCAGGGCATCTATAAGGTGACATTTCAATTGAAGCAGGCCGGCTTCAAAAACGGCAAAAAGCCCTGTTGGGCCAGCCCCAATAATCAAAATATCTGTTTTTATCATGCTGAATGAAGTTTGAAAATAAAAACCTTGGGGTTACCATGAATGCCTGTGACTCAGGCCAGGTTTATTACTTTTTCAATTTGGGGAGCGTGCTTTTTAATAGTCATTTCCACACCGCTCTTCAAGGTCATCTGGTTTACAGAGCAGCCAACACAATTCCCTTCCAGGCGGACTTTGACCAACTTGTCATCCTCGATTGAAACCAGGGTTATATCCCCCCCGTCATTGCGAAGGAACGGACGGATCTCTTCCAGGGCCTGCTCTACCTTTTGCTTCAACTCTTCAGAAGTCATATTCATTTATTATTTACGGCTGAACACCCTGCCATGGTCGTTATCTTTATCGCCTCTGTGGGCGGGAGGCTTTTATTTCTGCGAACTACTTCCCGGACCATATTCCTGGTAACTTCCTCAAAGGCAGCCGCCGCCAGGGTGTCCGTCTGAAGAGCAGCCGGGCGACCTACATCTGCAGCTTCCCGTATACCCTGGACCAGGGGGATCTCCCCGAGGAAGGGAATATCCATGTCCTCAGCGAGGTTCCGGGCCCCGTGTTGCCCAAAAATATAGTATTTGTTATCCGGCAATTCTTCCGGGGTAAAGTAGGCCATGTTTTCCAGAATCCCAAGGACCGGTACCTGTATGGCTTCCTGCTGGAACATGGCGACTCCCTTTCTCGCATCTGCCAGGGCGATCTGCTGGGGGGTGCTTACCACCACAGCCCCGGTTAGGGGAAGGGATTGCATAATACTCAGGTGTATATCCCCAGTGCCTGGAGGCAGGTCCAGCATAAGGAAATCCAGCTCTCCCCAGTGTGCGTCAAAGATCATCTGGTTCAGCGCCTTGGAGGCCATAGGACCCCTCCAGATCACGGCCTGGTCCGGATGGGTGAAAAACCCGATGGACAACATCTTAACCCCATAGCTTTCCACCGGTTGCATCATCGATTTCCCCTCTATTTCTATGGCCCTGGGTTTATCGTCGGCTACATCGAACATGATTGGGATGGAGGGTCCGTAGATGTCCGCATCCAGCAAGCCCACCTTAAACCCCATCTGGGCCAGGGACACCGCGAGGTTTGCCGTTACAGTAGACTTGCCTACTCCTCCCTTCCCACTCGCTACCGCTACGATGTTCCGGATCCCGGGAACGGGTTTTCCCTTTATCATAGGTTCTTGCTGCTGGGTCGCTGCCTCAACCTTGACGTTTACAGTGATCTTGGCCTTTGGATATACCTCCCTGTGGATGGCCTGAAGGATGCTTACCTCAGTCTTTTTCCGGGCCTGAAGGCTTGGATTTTTAATGGTCAGATCAACGACTACTTCATCCCCGAAAACCTGCACGTTTCTGACCGCACCGGTCTCCACCATATTGCCCCCTTCCCCGGGGACAGTTATGGTTTCCAGGGCCCTTAATATCTCTTTTTTGTCCAGCTTGACCGCCATGTGTATTGCCTTTGAATTTATCCCACAAAGATACGGCTTGGATTCGAATTGAGGAAGTGGGAAGACCAGGCCTGAAGATTTGATTCACAGAGGAGGAAGTTCCCGCATGGGGTCCCAGTAATGGCGATTGAAATCCACTACCTGGTCATCCCGGATGACGATCCCTTCATTCTCCAGCAACTGTTCCATCAGGCGGCTGCCGGGAAAATGATGCTTGCCGGTAAGAACCCCATTGCGGTTTACAACCCTGTGGGCCGGAACATCGTCCAGCCCATGGCAACTATTCATCGCCCATCCGACCAGACGGGCACTTCTTCCGGTTCCCAGGTAACGCGCTATGGCCCCGTAAGATGTTACCCTCCCGTAGGGTACCTGCCGGACCACTTCGTATACACGTTCAAAAAAGCCCTCGTGATTATCCTTCATAGGGTCAGGTATAAAATATTCGTATCAGAGTGATCACCAAAAGTACCAGCATCAGGATGCTCAGCACGTAATTCGAATTCCTGGAAAAAGCATTGGTCCTGGCTTCTAATTTATTGAAATAGACGGTGTACAGATAAAGTACCGAAAAAGTACCGCATCCGGCTGCCAGGATGAACGTGGCAATATCCCAGAACTCGAAAAGGATCCACCCCGTACTGTTCCACATGGCATTTACCGCGCTGTAGTAAGGTATGGTGAGCAGGTTCAGGGATGCGAGCAAAACCCCTTTGAAAAAACTATTCTTCCGGCTTACCCTTGCCACCGAGATAGGCTTTTCCTTTTTATTGCGGGCAGTAAAGAAAAAATAAAGGGCAAAAAACGCGAATACTGCGATTGCTGCCCTTTGCAGTCCGAAGATAATCTCGGGGTTTCGATAAAGGTATTTTGAAATCATCACAGCCACATAGGCCTGCAGCATAATGGTAGTAGAAACTCCGGCACAGAAGATGATCCCGACAGACTTGCCTTTTTCCACACTGGTTTTGGCCGCATTCATGTTGAGCAGGCCAGGGGGTACCGTGGCCATGAACGCCGCGGAGTAGGTGGCAAAAAAAAGGATCAGCAGGTGGGTCATCAGGTGTTAATGCCGAAGGTTAGATAGGTTATAGGTTTGCCCTGTTCCAGGAATTGCTTCTCATAAAATGTCTGTATCTCCAGGGCATCGTCGGGAGCCCCGCTATTTTGGTAGATATCGTGGTTGGCATAGGTAACGGGAATTCCAGATGCGTGAAGGATTCCCAGAGTGTAGCCGTGCATGAATTCGCTGTCGGTTTTCAGGTGTACCTTCCCATTCGGGGCCAGGATAGCCCTGTATTTATCCATAAATTCCAGATTGGTCATCCGGTGCTTGGTGCGCTTGTATTTTATCTGCGGATCCGGGAAGGTAATCCAGATCTCCGAAACCTCGGAAGCTCCAAACAACCTGTCGATGAGCTCGATCTGGGTTCTCAGGAATGCAGCATTATGAATTCCGTATTCCAGGGCGGTCTTCGCACCTCTCCAGATCCGGGCCCCCTTGATATCCACGCCGATATAGTTTATCCCGGGGTATTTACGGGCAAGGGCAAGGGTGTATTCCCCCTTTCCGCACCCGAGCTCCAGTACAATGGGATGGTCATTCCCGAAGAATTCCTTCCATTTCCCCCGGTGAGAAAACTGCCCTGCCAGGACCTCATCCCTAACCGGCTGGATTACATTTGGAAAGGTTTCATTTTCCCGGAACCGTCTGAGTTTGTTTTTACTTCCCATGCAGAAGTTGGCTCTGTTGGCACAAAGCTACAAAAATGGAATGCCATTAATCAGGCTTTAGGGGAGGCAAGGGCTTTTTCAAGGGTAAAGGAAAATTCAGAACCAACGTCCACTACGCTTTCCACATAGATTTTCTCATTATGGGCCTCGATAATGTGTTTGACGATGGCCAGCCCAAGACCGGACCCTCCTTCCTGCCGGCTCCCGCTCTTGTCAACCCGGTAGAAACGTTCAAAAAGCCTGGTCAGATGCTCTTCCTCGATCCCCTCCCCGTTGTCCGTAACCCTGACTATGACCTTATTTTTGATGAGGTTTTCCACACTTACCTCTGTAGTGCCATCGAGCTGTCCGTATTTGATGGAATTCACCAATAGATTGGTGAGTACCTGCTGAATTTTATCCTTGTCTGCATGCACGTAGACCGGGTCCGGGTAATCCATATCGAAGACGAGGGAAATACGCTTTTTGGAAGCCTTCATTTCCAGAAGTTCAAAGACATTCTGTATGAGTTCAATGATGTCAAAGTCCTCCGGCTCAAGGTGGAGTTCACCGATTTCCAGTTTGGTTATCAGGTCCAGGTCCTTGATGATATAAATAAGGCGTTCCACCCCTTTGGCCGCGCGCTGCAGGTATTTCTTCCGTACCTTCTTGTCTTCCATGGCCCCGTCCAGCAGCGTATGAATATATCCCTGGACCGTGAAAAGAGGGGTCTTCAGTTCGTGGGAAACATTCCCCAGGAACTCTTTTCGGTACTCTTCCCGGATCTTCAGGGTATCGATTTCAATTTTCTTGTCCTGTGCGAATTTCTCGATCTCCTCGGTCAGGGTCTTCATATCCGTGGTAATTGGTCCTGAGGTAAATGAGGTGGATTCCAGCAGAGAAACATCGTCGTAAATTTGCTTTATCCGCCCGTATATGAATTTCTCGACCCGAATCTGAAGTATAAGGAAGGAAACCAGGAATGTTAGCAGGATAAACAAAAGGAACCACGGCCAGTGGGCTTCCAGAAACCGCTCGTAGTAAAGGAAAGCCCATACGCCAATAGAAAGGGCTATGGTGATGAACAGAGAAGACCGGAAGGCAAAGCGGTAGGATTTTCGGAGCTTAATGGCCATTACTGCACATACTTATACCCCACTCCCTTAACGGTTTTGAAATGGTCCTCTCCTATCTTTTCCCGTAATTTCCGGATATGGACATCAATGGTACGACCGCCTACTACAACTTCCTGCCCCCAGACCTTGTCGAGGATTACTTCCCGCTTGAATACCTTGTCCGGTTTGGAAGCCAACAGGGCGAGCAATTCAAATTCCTTACGGGGCAATACCATTTCTTCCCCGTTATTAATGACTTTGTACTCCTCCCGGTTGATAACGAGCTTGCCAACCTTGAGGATCTCATCAGTGGATTCTTCTCCCTTTTTAAGACGCCTTAGAAGGGATTTCACCTTGCTTACGAGCACCTTTGGCTTGATAGGCTTGGTGATGTAGTCGTCCGCCCCGGCATCAAACCCGGCAACCTGGGAATAATCCTCACTCCGGGCCGTGAGAAAAGCAATAATGGTATCTTCCAGACCATCTGTTTTCCGGATAATTTCGCAGGCTTCGATCCCGTCCATTTCAGGCATCATCACATCAAGAATGATCAGATGGGGTTGTTTCTTTTTAGCTTTTTCGATGGCTTCCAGGCCGTTTTTTGCCGTGTAGATCTTGTAGCCCTCAGAGGAGAGGTTGTAACTCAGGATCTCCAGGATGTCTGGTTCGTCATCCACCAACAAAATCTTGATGTCCTGCTTTTTCATAAAGCGTGATTGGGTTGATTTAGTCAAAAATAACCATTATCATCTGAAGGCCCCTTCAGTTAACGTCAATTTAATACAGCTAACCTTTTGGTAACATTTGGCCAAAGCTCCCTGGCCTGTAGGATTTCTCCGAATGCATTTCATCGAATTTTCCCGAAATTTTAATACCTCCCAAATCTGCGCGGCTGCCAAAAATGCTATATTTGTGTCACCCTTTTCGGAATTGTTTGACTATGAAGCACTTCTACGTCCTGTTTTTTCTCCTTTTGATTAATGTGGGCTTCGGGCAGCAGACCTCCGAAAATGGGGATATTGAAGGCTTCAAAATGTATCCGAACCCCGTCACTGAAGGCAGGGTTTACATCGTCACCGCCAAAAACCAGCCTAAGAAAATCAGGATTTTTGACGTATTGGGCACTCCGGTGCTGGAAACGACCATTCTCGGGAACGAACTCAATCTTTCCGGTTTGAATTCCGGGATTTATCTCATTCAGGTCTACGAAAAAGACAAGGTGGCCACCCGGAAACTGATCATCAAGTAGGCCCTTCCCATCATCTCCTTGCTTCGACCAAATACTTTTTTTACCGACGAAAAGCCGGGCCTCCGGACTTAACCTACAAGAATCCGTAATACACAACAATTTGTTCCCCGGGCAGATTCCCGGTACTATATTTATGGTGTTGATCCCAAATCAATACCATCGATGAAGCAACTAATACTACTGATTTGCTTTATGGGTCTTTTTGTTGTTTCTGCCCAGGAGAAACCGCTTGACAATGCAACGGAACGGGTGGAATTCAAACTGAATCCCAATCCCGTTTACGATGGGGTGGTCTATATAGAATCCAACCTGAACGGTCCCAAAACAGTGCGTATCTATGACCTTTTCGGAAAAACGGTCCTTGAGAAACGCATCGATTCCGAAAAACTGCATCTCGGTTCCCTGGTGCCTGGGGTCTATATGTTGCAATTAAGCCAAAAAGGGCAATTGGCAACCAAAAAACTGGTAGTCCGTTAGGCAAGCCTTCTATTTTCCTTCGGATATCAACCTAAAAGGCCAGGACGCTTTTTTGGCTATTTTTGCGTCAAGCCTTCACTATGGAAAGTCGCCGGATTTTCGGGATAGAATCCCCTGGGGAATTTAAGACCTGCGCCCTGGAGACCTTCCGGGAACAATATCACCAAGTACCTGTATACCGGGAGTTTTGCGACCTTCTAGTCAAAAACCCGTCCAATGTCCGACGCCTTGAGGACCTTCCCTTTATGCCTATTGAATTCTTCAAAACCCACAGGGTTCTGCGGCAAGGAACAGAGGCACAGATGGTTTTCAGAAGTAGTGGGACCACGGGCAGCGTGCCGAGCCAGCACTACATTGCAGATCTCGAATGGTACCGGAAAAGTTTCCTCAAAGGTTTTGAGCAGTTTTACGGGCCACCATCAGATTACTGCATCCTCGCCATGCTGCCCTCCTACCAGGAGCGTCCGGATTCTTCACTTATTTATATGGTTAGTGACCTGATTTCCCGCAGCGGGCATCCCGAAAGCAGGTTTACCGGAAGCACCCCGGAATCCATCTACAGCACCCTGGAGGACCTTGAAAAATCGAATGACAGAAAGGTTTTGCTCCTCGGGGTCTCTTTTGCGCTCCTGGATCTGGCAAACCGGCACCCCCGCAAACTGGAAAGGACTATTGTAATGGAAACCGGGGGAATGAAAGGGCGGAGGAAGGAAATGGTACGTAAGGAACTTCACCAGGTCCTGGGCCGTGGATTCGGGGTGCAACACATCCACTCGGAATACGGGATGACCGAACTGCTCTCCCAGGCCTATTCAGAGGAAGCGGGCCTTTTCAGGTGCCCCCCCTGGATGCAGGTTCGGACCAGGGATCCTGAAGACCCCCTGTCTTTCGTGGATTTTGGACGAACCGGAGGTATCAATGTAATCGACCTGGCCAACCAGAATTCCTGCAGTTTTCTGGCTACACAAGACCTGGGGCGCCTGTATGCCGATGGCAGCTTCGAGGTACTGGGCCGGTTTGACCATTCGGACATCCGGGGCTGTAACCTGATGGCTCTTTAGAGGTCCGGCACCCTTTAATCCACTACGAGTATGAAGTAATTTTTCTTGCCGCGCTGCAAGAGGACAAAACGGTTACGGATAAGGTCGGCCTCGGTAATGGTATGGGCTTCATTCACCCGGGTTTTGTTTACTGAAATGGAATTTTGCTGCAGTTCCCTTCTGGCTTCTCCGTTGGATTTTAAAAATCCGGTTTTGGCTGAAAGGGCCGCAATCATGTCCAGCCCGCCTTCCAATTCCTTCCTGGAGATCTGCGCCTGGGGCACACCCTCAAAAATTTCGAGGAATAGTTCCCGGCTTAGGGCCTTCAGGGATTCTGCCGTGGAATTCCCGAAGAGGATCTCACTTGCCTTTTCAGCACTTTCCAAATCCTGAGCCGAATGAACCATGGTGGTCAGTTCCTCCGCCAGCCGCCGCTGCAGCTGTCGTTGGTGAGGGGCCTGCTGATGGGCGGAAACCAGGTTTTCTATTTCCTCCCTGGAAAGGAAGGTGAAAATTTTGATATACTTTTCAGCGTCTGTATCCGAGGTATTCAGCCAGTACTGATAAAACCTGTAAGGGGAGGTCTTATGGGCATCCAGCCAGACATTGCCGCTTTCCGTCTTCCCGAATTTCGTTCCGTCAGCCTTGGTTATCAACGGACAGGTCAGGGCGTACCCCTTTGCACCGTCAATCCGACGGATCAGCTCCGTACCCGTGGTGATATTCCCCCACTGGTCGCTCCCTCCCATTTGGAGGGTGCACCCGTACTTGCGGTGCAGGTGCAGGAAGTCATAGCCCTGGACGAGTTGGTAGGTAAACTCTGTAAAGGACATTCCCTCCTTTGAATCCTCTGACAGCCGTTTTTTGACAGAATCCTTGGCCATCATATAGTTTACGGTTATGTGCTTCCCAACATCCCTGATAAATTCCAGGAAAGTGATGCCCTTCATCCAGTCGTAGTTGTTTACCAAAAGGGCCGCATTTTCGCCGTCTGTGTCAAAATCCAGAAAACGGGAGAGCTGCTCCTTTATGGCCTCCTGGTTGAAGCGGAGGGTGGTTTCATCCAAGAGGTTTCGCTCCGTCGATTTTCCCGAGGGATCCCCAATCATGCCCGTAGCTCCGCCGATGAGCGCTATGGGCCGGTGACCCGAAAGTTGCAGGTGCCTAAGCATCATAACTCCGACCAGGTGCCCTATATGAAGGGAATCTGCAGTGGGGTCAATCCCTACATAGGCAGATTGCATTCCATCTTTGAGATGTTCTTCCGTTCCGGGCATTATATCGTGCAACATCCCTCTCCACCTGAGTTCCTCCACAAAATTTGAAACCATGTACTTCACAAGTTTGGAGCAAATATAATTAAAAGACCCTGCCTGAAAAGCCGCCCCGGGCCTGGATTAACCCAGAATCGCTTATTTTTGGGCCATGGTATTCGTTACGGGTGGAAGCGGCCTTGTAGGCAGCCATATTCTTCTTGATTTACTGCGTTCGGGCCAGGAGGTCAGAGCCCTCCGCCGTCCCGGAAGCAATCTGGACAGGGTCCGGGAACTGTTCCATTGGTATGGGGCTGAGGCCCTGTATGACAAAATACAATGGGTTACCGGGGACCTTACCGATATACCTTCCCTGGATATCGCCATGGAAGGAGCCATTGCCGTCTACCATTGCGGGGCACTGATTTCCTTTGACCCCGGGGACAGGGCCAAACTGCTGAAGGTCAATCAGGAGGGTACCCGCAACATCGTAAACCTCTGTATCCAAAAGGACATCACGCACCTGTACTATACTAGTTCAATTGCAGCTATCGGCAGAATGAGCGATATTATCACAGAAGAGGACCTTTGGGACCCCGCCCACACTAACGTCTATGCCACTAGCAAGTACCTGGCTGAAATTGAGGTCTGGAGAGGCGGGCAGGAAGGCCTTAAAACCATAATCGTGAATCCCGGGATCATTCTGGGGCCCGGGTTCTGGGATGAAGGAAGTGGAAAGTTCTTCACCCGGGTTGCCTCCGGTTTGAAAATGGCCCCTCCGGGAGCCACTGGTTTCGTCGGTGTATGGGATGTGGTCGCGGCCCTGAGAAAATTGGGGGAGGCAG
>SBFL01000265.1 GCA_006227965.1 Bacteroidota bacterium
CGCCAAGATTGGGGTCAAACTGAATATCATCGTCTGAATTCCCGCAGGAAATCAAAACAGTGGTTGCAAAAAAAAGCAAAGGGAGATTTAAGCGTTTCTTCATTTTCATGGTTCTTTCAATTTGAATGGAAAACGGGGTTTCTATAGATTCTAGTATCCGCTGTACCCAAAAGATAGTCTGAACACCCCTACAGTGGGTATCTGAAATCCCGCGCATTAACCTTGAATCGCTATTGGTTTCGTGAATACCAATTATATATGAGCGAGATAGCATAGCTCCCTTTAAGTTGTAATTCAAGGTAAAACTCAGGTGGAACATCTCCGAATTAATCAAAAGAAGTCCGGGTCCTGAAGGGGCTAACCCAAAAAAGCGTACTCCTTAGCTGCGTCCGGGATGCAGGGTTTCCAGGACCAGGCCCGGAACTGAATAATCAGCAAACAAATTCATAAATCCTTCGGACATCCTCTTTTTTTTGATATTTTTATGTCAATATCAGTTTAAAACTGCAAGTCTATGCCTTCCTATTCCATTACTGTTAACGGAACCTCTCAAACGGTGGATGTCAGTGCTGACACGCCGCTGCTTTGGGTATTGCGCGACCATCTGAATCTGGTCGGAACCAAATACGGATGCGGAATTGCCCTTTGTGGCACCTGCACAGTGCATATAAATGGCAACCCGGTCAGGAGCTGTATGATGACCATTGAAAGCGTCCAGGGAGCTGATATAACCACCATTGAAGGACTTTCGGAAGACGGCTCACACCCCGTTCAGCAGGCGTGGAAAGAGGTGGACGTCCCCCAGTGCGGCTACTGTCAGTCCGGCCAGATTATGACGGCTGCCGCCCTGCTGGAGCGGAATCCGGCCCCCTCCGCGGATGAAATTCGGGAAGCCATGAACGGAAACCTCTGCAGGTGCGCTTCCTACCAACGGATATACCAGGCTGTGGAACTTGCCGCCAGGAAGGCCAGTTCTTAAGTCTTGGAATACCGGAGCTTAAAAAATGATTAATTCGATACTTCTACCACATGGCAACCAAGAACAACATCCAGGGATTCAGTCGCAGGGAATTTATGAAAACCACCTCCCTGGCTGGGGGTGGACTCCTGATAGGGTTTAATTTATTTGAAGCCTGCAAGCCCGGTGTGGAACCGCCGGTGGATCTGGCCTCCCTGAATTACAATGAATTCAATGCCTTTATTGAGATAGCGGATAACGGGGCGGTTACGATCTTTTCTCCAAACCCGGAAATCGGCCAGGGTGTTAAGACCAGTATGCCCATGATCATCGCCGAGGAACTGGATGTGGCCTGGAAAGATGTGTACGTCCGTCAGGCCCCGCTCAATACAGAACACTACACAAGACAGGTTGCAGGAGGAAGCCAGTCGATCCGTCATGGATGGGATGCGCTCAGACAAACGGGGGCGACAGCCCGGCAGATGCTCGTGAATGCGGCTGCGGCCCGTTGGGGAGTATCCTCATCCGAATGCACGACATCGGAGGGAATAATCACCAATGCAAATGGGGAAACTCTTGCCTATGGAGAGGTGGTCAGAGAAGCAGCAGGCCTCGATATCCCTGAGGATGTAAGGCTCAAATCTGTCAGTGACTACTCGATTATAGGGCAGGAAATCGGCAATGTGGATATAGACGAAATTATAACCGGGAAGCCGCTTTATGGCCTGGATTACAGAAAGGAAGGCATGCTGGTTGCCTGCGTGCTGCGGCCGCCCGCCTTTGGACAGAAACTGATTTCCTTCGGGGAGTCGGGGGCCCGTGCCATTCCGGGGGTGGTGGACGTAATACGTTTTGGTGACAAGGTGGCGGTCCTGGCCCGGGATACCTGGACTGCCATGAAGGGGAAGAAGGCACTCACGGCGGAATGGTCTGCAGCCGAATCCCTGGAAAGCTCGTCGGATCACGACAGAATCCTAACCGGCCTTCTCGATGGGAATTCCTTTGAGACCCTTCGGGAGGATGGGAATGTGGCCAGGGCATTTGTGGAAGCAGATCAGTTGCTGCAGCGGACCTATGAATCTCCTTTCCTGCCGCATAACTGTATGGAACCCATGAATTTTTACGCGGATGTGACCCCTGAGCGCATTCATCTGGTCGGTCCCATCCAAACTCCGGAAGGCACTGCCAAACGTATAGCCGAAATGCTCGGAAGGGATTTCAGTGATGTTCGCCTGGAAATGACCCGTCAGGGAGGTGGTTTTGGACGTCGTCTCTACGGGGATTTCGCCCTGGAGGCTGCCGAGATTTCCAACCTGGCCAAAAAACCGGTACAGGTAGTCTTCAGCAGGGAAGATGATATGGCAGACGGCATTTACCGACCGGCCATTAAATACAGGATCAAAGCTTCTGTCAAAGATGGGAAGCTTACAGGATATCACCTGAAGGAAGCCTCCATCAACTCGAACATGTACGGACTTATCCCGAATTTTTTCCCGGCAGGAGCCCTGGAGAATTACAAAGTGGATGTGGCAAAATTTGACAGTGATATCACTACAGGAGCCTGGCGGGCTCCCTATACCAACTTCCTCGCCTTTGCTGAACAGAGTTTCTTTGATGAACTGGCAGACCTGATGGGGGTGGACCGGGTCCAGCTCCGACTTGATTTGCTGGAGAACGTCAAGGGTACCACGGACGAACGCATACAATATTCTCCGGAACGCATGCAGAAGGTAATCCGAACTGCAGTTGAGAAATCCGGATGGGGTTCGCCGGAGGAGGGCGTATATCAGGGGTTTGCAGCGTATTACTGCCACAACAGCCATGTAGCTGAAGTTGCAGAGGTGGTGGTTGAGAACGGGCAGCCCGTTGTAAAACGGGTGGTATGCGTGGTGGACTGTGGAATCGTGGTAAACCCGCTTGGTGCTAGAAACCAGGTAGAAGGTGGGGTAATCGACGGAATCGGACACGCCATGTACGGGGACTTTGCCTTTTCCGAAGGAGCTCCGAAAGCACAAAACTTTGATAAATACCGCTTGATTCGAATGAAGGAAGTCCCCAGGGTGGAGACCTACTTCATCAGGAATGAAGAATCTCCCACTGGCCTGGGGGAACCCACCCTGCCACCTGCCGGGGGAGCCCTTGCGAATGCGATTCATGCGGCCACAGGCAAGCGTTTATACAACCAGCCCTTTTCAAAAGAACTCGCTGAACTCGAAATTCCGAAAAAGGAAATCATAGGATAGGATGACCGTACTTTTATTTGGAGTTACCCGTGATATAGTAGGAGAAGGCAGTACGTCCATTCTCAGTGCGGACGGGATTGAAACTGTTGGGGACCTTAAACGGGTCCTGATGGAAAGGTATCCTGCCCTGCGGGAATTGAGTTCCCTTGCCCTGGCGGTAAATCAGTCCTACGCCCGTGATGAGGACCCCGTGAACGAAGCAGACGAAATAGCATTAATTCCCCCGGTAA
>SBFL01000409.1 GCA_006227965.1 Bacteroidota bacterium
CTGCAAAATGTACAGCTTGGATATACCTTCCCGGCGACCTTTAACGAGAACCTGGGGATAGACCAACTGCGTTTCTACCTCTCTGTAAATAACCTGTTTACCCTTACCGAGTACCGGGGCTATGACCCGGCAGCTTCTTCGGGGGCTCCGATTGGAGCTGGGATTGACCCTGGTTTCTACCCGGTTGCCAGGACGTATTTGCTGGGAGTAAATTTCAAATTTTAGTGCCATGAGAAAGAGATCATATAGCCTTAAAACCGCAGCCTTTTTCCTGATACTGTTCGTGGGGACCAATTCCTGCAGCGATGATTTTGTGGATGTGGATTCATTCGATGAGGATTCGGAGAATTTTTTCAACTCTGAGCAGGATTATCAGGATGCACTTATAGCTGCCTATGACATGCTGCAATCCACCTACCTGAATGTGCTTCTTGGTGAAATCGCTTCGGACAATACCCTGGCAGGAGGGGAGAGTGCGACGGATGTTCCCGGAATACAGGAGATCGACGAAATGGTTCACACGCCGGTAAACCAGCAGCTCAGGGACATCTGGAGCTGGATGTTTGCCGGGGTCAACCGGGCGAACTACATCCTGGAATTCAAGGATAAAACAGATTTTCCTGGCAAAGAAGGCGTACTGGCAGAGGCCACCTTCCTGAGAGCATACTATTACTTTGAATTAGTGAAGTGGTTCGGCGATGTGCCCCTCGCGGTGGATCGCCGGCTGCTCTTCGGGGACCAGAATGACGTGGAGCGCACCCCCAGAGCACAGGTATATGCCCAGATCGAGGCAGACCTTATTTTCGCCATAGAAAACCTGCCATACACTCAGCCGGAAACTGGCAGGGTAACCAAAGGGGCCGCACAGGCGCTGCTGGGTAAGGCCTATTTGTACCAGGTCGGTAAAGGGGAGGAGGCCACGGAAAGGGGACGGGAAAAGCTGTCAAAGGCAGCCCAGGTCCTGGAAGACCTTATTCAGAGCGGGCCCTATGAACTGGTGCAGGACTATACCACGCTGTTTGAAAACGATAACGAAAACAACATTGAATCCGTCTTTGAAGTGCAGTATACGGATGTGGAAGGTGCCAGCTTTACCTGCCTGCAGTGCAGTGAGGGGAATGTGGCCGTAGGCTTCAACGGGATCCGGAACTACACCGGGCCTGAATTCGAGTCCGGCTTCAGTTTCAATCTACCCACTCCGGAAGTATATGAAGGATTTGAACCCGGTGATGTACGCAGGGATGTGGCCATCCTCGACATTGAGGCATGGGCAGCTGAGAATACAGGAGTTTCCTATGATGAGGGTTATAAGCATACCGGATACTTCAACCGGAAGTACCTGCCACGGCAGGGAGGCCTCAATACTCCGGATGCCAACCTGACCAAACCGAACAACTACCGGGCCATTCGATACGCAGATGTTTTGCTCATGGCCGCGGAGGCGCTTAACCGTAGTGGGATTAGTGATGATCGTGCCCAGGATTATCTCAATGAAGTCCGCAAGAGGGCTTCCCTCCCTGAAATTGCGGCTGTGGGTAACCCCCTGACGGATGCGATCTACCGTGACCGCAGGGCGGAATTGGTGGGAGAAGGGCACCGGTTCTTCGACCTGGTCCGCACGGGAAGGGCGGCAGACGCCATACCGGGGTTCCAGGCCGGGAAGCATGAACTATTTCCCATACCCTCCATTGAAATTGAATTAGCCGGAAACCGCTGGGAGCAGAATCCCGGATATTAGAAAAGTTTAAATCAAGTATACATGAAAAAGATCAAATACCTTTTCGTTTTCATCATAGGAGTACTCCTGTTTGGCGGATGTGACCAGGAAGAAGAGATTTCCTATGTATTTCAGGATATCTCTGCTCCGACCAATGTGCAGGCCAAATTTGATATTTCCCAGGACGATACCGGGGAAGTTTCCGTTACCCCCACAGCGGAAGGCGCAACGCTTTTCGAAATCTATTTTGGGGATACAGAAAATGAAACCCCAATGGAATTGAATCCCGGGGAAACTGCCTCCCATGTCTATAAAGAGGGTGAATTCAACCTCCGGATTATCGCAATCGGGCTCACAGGGCTCACCAGTGAACTCAACAGGATAGTCACCATTTCCTTTGCAGCACCGGAAGACCTTGAGGTGAACGTCACCCAAAGCGGCAGGCTGGAAATTACCGTGACCCCATCAGCCACAAATGCCACGGTTTACGATATTTATTTTGGCGATGGAGCGGATGAGGAACCCATAACCATAATGGATGGCGAATCAGCGGTCTATATTTATGAGACTGCCGGGGAATATACCATAAGGGTAGTGGCCCGTGGTGCTGGTGTTGCCACCACAGAGGCCAGCGTTACTTTCAATGTGCAGGATTTGACCAATGCGGAGACCTTCCCAATTGATTTTGAATCCAATGAAACGCTTACGGGAGTATTTGAAGAAGGTGATGGAGTAACGGGCAGCGTTATTGCGAATCCCGACGCAAGCGGCATCAATACTTCTGAAACGGTCTTTGAGTTTAACAAAGCCGAGGGTGCCGCCTGGTATTCAGGAATCTTCCACATCTTCGCTGAGGATATGGATCTGAGTGAGAAACAGCAGTTTTCCATTAAGATATGGTCTCCCAAGGCCGGAATCAATGTACGGTTCGCGATCGAAAAGGAACAAGGAGACGCCGGACTTAACCTGGGTATTGATCAGACCCTGGAGGTAGCTGAAGAATGGGTCACCCTTACTTATGACTTTACTGGTATTGTAGATCCTTCGAATCCGTACGATAAGTTTGTGATCTTCCCTGATTTTGATGCCACCAACCAGCCGGCTGGAGATGGTTCTATATATTACATCGATGATATTGTTCTGGAGGCACCTGCGGCGGAACCGCCCCAGCTCCCCATCGACTTTGAATCGGCCACTCTGGATTACACCTGGAATGGATTCGGTTCAGCTGACTTTACTGAAATCCCGGCCGGCGTGATTGCCAACCCGGATGCCTCAGGAATCAACACTAGTGGAAATGTGACTTTTATTACCAAGACGGCAGGGGCCCAGGTATGGGCGGGAGCCAGCCTGAACCTGGCGGGTGCCATTGATTTCTCATTGGGAACTACCATCGATGTGAAGGTGTGGTCACCACGTGCAGGCACACCTATTCTATTAAAAATTGAGGATTCCACCTCTCCACCTGACGGAAATGGCAACCCAACCGTTTTTGCGGAAGTACAGGCAAGCACCACGGTTGCAAGTACCTGGGAGACCCTGAGTTTTGATATGACATCCTTTGGTGATTTCAACACGGCAAACTCCTATGACCGGATCATCCTTTTCCCGGACTTCGGGACTTCAGGTCAGGACGAGGATTTCTACTTTGACGACATCGAGATTTCAACCGGAGATGGAGGAGGTGAGACCTCACCAACCCAGGC
>SBFL01000411.1 GCA_006227965.1 Bacteroidota bacterium
TGCAGGGGTGGGCGTTTTTCGAAAATGCCGGGGGCTCCTACCCCTGCCGGCAGGTCATCAACCGCCTTGCCGATTTCTACACCAAAAACAAAGTGCAGCCCTATTACCCGTACCCCGCTTCCGAAAAAGCGGGAGCCCTGATGGACGAATCCTACCGCCGGATGGCGGAATACTTGAACGTGGACCCGTCCGAGATCCATTTTGGGCCCTCCACTACCCAGAACGTCTATGTGCTGGCCAATGCCATGCGCCCCATGTGGGAGAATGGGGACGAGATCATTGTCTCCTGCCAGGACCATGAGGCCAATGCGGGTGCCTGGAGGCGACTGGCTGAACGGGGAATGAATATCATTGAATGGCATGTGGACCCCGAGACCGGCGTCCTGGACTCAAAAGTGCTGGAAGGCCTTTTTACAGATCGTACCCGGATGGTCGCCTACCCTCATTGCTCCAATGTGATCGGGGACCTCAACCCGGTGAAGGAAATCACCAGGATGGCTCACAACCACGGAGCCCTTTCTGTGGTAGACGGGGTAGGCTGGGCCCCGCACGGGCTGCCCGACCTGAAGGATTTGGAGGTGGATATCTACATGTTCTCCTCCTACAAGACCTATGGGCCACACCTTGGGGTTATGTATGTTAAAGGGGCCATTATCGGGGATATGGAAAACCAGTCTCATTTCTTTAAAGAAGGGGTGTCACGGAGCATGTTGACCCCGGCCGGCCCAGACCATGCCCAGATAGGATCGGCTGCCGGGATCCTGGAGTATCTGGATGCGGTCTACGCCCACCATTTTGAGGAAGAAGCCCTGCCCGTGCAGCGCAACCACGCCCTGAACGAGCTCTTCCGGACCCACGAAACGGCACTGTTGAAGCCTTTGATGGCGTTCCTCAAATCCAGGAAAGATGTTAGGATCGTGGGGCCGGCCACCACGGCAAACAGGGCACCTATTGTTTCCATCCTGCCCAGGAATAAAGCCGTGCTCGAAGTCTATAACATCCTTACCCGTCACAGGTTGATGCTTGGGTATGGTAACTTTTATGCCTACCGCCCATTGATGGATATGGATATCCCCACGGACCCCGGGGTCATCCGGATATCCTTCGTACATTACACCAGTTCGGGGGAAATTCAGCAGGTGATAACAGGGTTGCAGAAAGCCCTTGACTAAACCATAAGCGGACATTCGAAACCTCTAAAATCTTACACCCCTAAAACCAGTATCCGTGTTCTCAATTTTTCGAAAACCACATTAGTACCGCTCAGGGGGCAACTCCAACAAAAGAGATGGACAGGCCGGCCGTATAGGGCGATACCTGTTCTATGCCATAGGGGAAGTGTTGCTGGTTATGGTAGGGATCCTTCTGGCCCTGCTGCTGGATAACTGGAATGAGGAACGGAAGGAGCGAAAGGAAGAATTGGAGATGCTAAAAGCCCTTGAAACAGATTTTGCCACAAACCGATGGTGACCCATCCCGGACGGCTTTCAGGGCAGTTGGCAATTATGTCGCGGTTGGGAGAGAGTCTCAATAAGATCCAATACAAAAAAGGCAGGCGTCTCTTTGTGCCTGCCTTTTTCTTTGATTTACTTTGTTTTGAGTAAGGACCCCTGCTTAAAAATCGGCATCGTACTCCCCTTCCCCAACAGGCTCTTTACCGGTCCTTACAAACCCGACATTCAGTGCCTTGTTATAGCGGAAGAAAATAGGCTTTTCATACCTCAGGATATCCATAATATTAATATACATCGACATGGGGTACCGGAGGTAGACTAATTTTTTCTTCTTGTCAAAGTGGTTTGGGGGCACAGATTTGGCATCGGGATAGAAATTTATCTGTAGCAAAAAGTCATCCTCGTGATAACATTTGATCATGGCCTGCGGGTATATATGGTTTTTCTTAAGCTCGCCCGCCTGAAAGTGAATCCAATACTCTGTGATTTCGCTGTCAATGTACTTCTCCATAGTGGTCAGTTAATTTAAATGTGAATTGTTGTGCTAAAAGTTAAAGATTATTTTTGGACCTGTAACCTTTTAAGGACTAAAAATCGATTCTCTGAACACAAACCCCAAAAAAAAAGCCCCCTGGCACTACCTCCTGTTGCTTATCCTGGCCGGGGAATCTGTATTTATCCTTCCTTTTGTACTGTCCCGTGTCTTCCGGCCCACTGTCCTTGAGGCATTTTCCCTGGACAACACCCAACTGGGGCTTTGTTTTTCTGTCTATGGTTTTGTAGCGCTGCTTTCCTATCTATTCGGAGGCCCCCTAGCTGATCAGTTCCCCCCCCGAAAGCTGATCGCGGTAGCCCTCTGGATGACCGGGTTGGGCGGCCTGGTCTATGCCACCTTCCCCAGTCATACCGTGCTCCGAATTCTCTACGGATATTGGGGGTTTACAACGATTTTTCTCTTTTGGGCCCCTATGATAAAGGCTACCCGGGTATGGGGCGGATCCACCGCTCAGGGCAAGGCCTTTGGCTTCCTGGACGGAGGACGCGGCCTTGTGGGAGCCCTTTTCGGCGCCCTGGGCGTTTTTGTATTTTCCCTGTTTCTTACCCCGGATATGGGGGAAGTCACAACTGCGGATCGCCAGGGGGCATTCAGGCAGGTGATCCTGGTCTCTTCCGGTATTGTCGCCGGAGTCGGGATCCTCGTCTGGTTCTTTATGAAAATGGATCGTAAGGCTGAAAAAGAGATCCTTCTGGAAAAGATCACCCTCTCCCAGATCAAAGAAGTACTCAGGCTCCCTTCCGTGTGGCTCCTTATGGTCATCATCCTTTGTGCCTATGTGGGTTATAAGATCACGGATGTTTTTTCGCTTTATGCCCAGGACGTGATGTTATACGATCAGGTGGAATCCGCACAGGTGGGGACCTTCCTGCTGTCCATACGCCCTGTGGTCGGGGTGCTTATCGGTGTGGTTGCCGACCGCTCCCAGACAACCCTCTGGCTCTTTGTCAGTTTTGCGGTCTCCCTCCTTGGGGCTTTGCTGTTTTCAACCGGTATTATCTCAGTTTCTGCCACAACCCTTTTCTTTGTCTCTATTCTAATTGTAGCCACCGGGGTCTATGCAGCCCGCTCCCTTTACTTTGCGGTCATGCAGAAGGGACGGATCCCCCTGGTGCTGACCGGGACGGCTGTCGGCCTTATTTCACTGATCGGATACACCCCGGATATATTTGCAGGACCAGCTATGGGCCTGCTGCTGGACAGCTCCCCGGGGGAAGCCGGGCACCAGCATGTGTTCTGGATGCTGGCAGCTTTTTCCTTTACAGGCGGAATAGCCGCCTGGGCTTACTACCGCCTGTACCGGGTAGCCGGGAAGCCGCCCAAAGTCTCAAATCTCGAGAATTAAAAAATGAAGCCATGCAACAGAAGAAAGCATATCCCACAAAAGTATTCCTGA
>SBFL01000330.1 GCA_006227965.1 Bacteroidota bacterium
TGAAGGCACCGGCCGTACCGGCCTACCTGTTTTATCTGTTGTTCTGGCCCCTTTCCGAATTTATCATGAAGATTTCGGATTTCATTCTAAAGGTCTTTTTCAAAACGGAAGGAGATGAGGTACAGCTCGCTTTCTCTAAACTCGAACTGGGGGATTATATCACCGAACAAATGGAAACAGTGGTGGAGCGGGATGATATGGATTCCGAGATCCAGATTTTTCAGAATGCCCTCGAATTCACAGATGTAAAGGCGCGTGAAGTTATGGTGCCCCGCACTGAAATCACAGCGGTGGAACTCCATGAGACCCCGAAGAACCTTACCAAGCTCTTTACGGAAACGGGATATTCCAAGATTCTGATCTACAAGGACACGGTAGATAACATCATTGGTTATGTGCATTCCTATGAATTGTTCAAAAAGCCAAAAACCCTGAAGAGCATCCTTCTTCCGGTGGAATTCGTGCCGGAAACAATGCTTATTCACAACATCCTGAATGTGCTTACAAAAAAACGAAAGAGCATGGCGGTGGTACTGGATGAATACGGTGGCACCTCCGGCATACTGACCGTGGAAGACATCATAGAGGAACTTTTCGGGGAAATTGAGGACGAGCATGATACCACCGATCTGTTCGAGGAGCAGCTTACCGAGAACACCTATAAGTTCTCTGCCCGCCTTGAGGTGGACTATATAAACGAAACCTACCGCCTTGAACTCCCTGAAAGTGATGAGTACGGGACCCTGGGTGGAATGATCGTTAATCAGACAGGGGAGATCCCAAAACAGGATACAGAAATCAGGATCGGGCAATTCCTGTTCCGGATCCTTGAGGTATCCAATACCAAAATCGACCTGGTTACCCTGGAAATCCTCCAAACGGTTTAACCCCGTTCATCCCCCTGGACTACCCCCTTATTTTCTTTTATTATTGGGTAGAAAATGGTATTTTCGCCCACTGATTTAAAGACCCTTAACATGGCCATCTTAGAAAATATCCGAAAGCGCACCACTGTGCTGATCCTTATTATCGGGCTTGCGCTTTTTGCATTTGTAATTTCAGACGTCCTGACCCGTGGGGGAATGGGAGGTCCGAAAGTGGGAAGTTCCGTCGGAGAAATTAACGGGGAGCCTATATCCATTGAGGAATTCCGCAAAAGCATGGAAGTAGCCTCCAACCAGAGCCAGGCTACCTCCACTCAGATTGTAAATGCAGTCTGGGACCGGGAGGTGCGGACCGCCATCCTCAACCAGCAGTTCGAGGAGTTGGGGCTCGAGATCGAAAGCGACCAGGTGCTGGAACTGATCCGCAATAATCCAAGTTTTGCACAAAACCCCCAGTTTCAGGATGAAAATGGGTTCTTCGATGACACCGCATTCCTTAACTTCATTGCGGATCTGAGGGTAAATGCGCCTCAGCAATACGAACTTTGGTTACAGAACGAAATTGCACTGATACAGTCTGCCAAGGAACAGCGTTATTTCGATCTGATCCGGGCCGGGATCGGGGCGACCCTGCAGGAGGGAGAACTGGAATACCACCTGGCGAATGACAGGGTTGACATCCGCTATGTACGGGTACCCTACAGCAGTGTGCCCGACAGCACAATTAGTGTTACCAAAGAAGAGATTGCGGCCTACATCAAGGAGCACAGGGAAGACTTCAAGCAGGAGGCCGCCAGGGATATCCGCTATGTCTTTTTCGAAGAAAAGGCGTCTGAGGCAGATGAGGAAGCCATTCGTGAGGACATGCAGGAACTGGTGGGCGACCGAATGGAGTACAAGGAGGAAATGGATTCCACGGTGGTGATTCCCGGGTTCCGTACTACGGATGACATGGCAGCTTTCCTGGACCGCTACTCAGACAGTAAGTACGATACGGTATACAGGGCTAAAAACGAACTTCCCGCACAGTTTGCCGACTCACTGCTGACCCTGCAGGTCGGGGAGCTTTACGGACCTTACCGGGACAACGGGTTTTTCCGTATCTCCCGAATGATGGATAAAAAAGAAAATGGATCGGTAAAGGCCAGTCATATCCTGATTACCTATGAAGGTGCCGAAAGGGCAAATCCTCAGATCACCCGATCCAAGGAGGAAGCTGAAGAACGAGCCAGGGAACTCCTCGTGGAAGCCCGGAAGGAAGGTGCAGTCTTTGCCCAGCTGGCCCGGGAGAACTCGGATGGGCCATCTGCTCCCAGGGGAGGTGATCTGGGATACTTCCAGGAGGGGATAATGACGCAGAAATTCAACGATTTTGCATTTAACAACCAGATCGGCACCATTGACCTGGTAGAGACTGAATTCGGATACCACATTGTTAAAGTCGACGACAAGCAGGATGTTGTCCGCCTGGCTACATTTTCAAGGGCCATTGAACCTTCCGATGAAACGATCAACGGGCTCTTCACTGAGGCCACTACTTTTGAAATGGCTGTAAGCGAGGACAAGGGCGGGTATGCCCAGAAAGCCTCAGAAAAAGAATACCAGGTGCGCCCGGTAAACCAGCTGAAGGCGATGGATGAAAACCTCCCCGGCCTGGGAGCCCAGCGCAGGATTGTCCAATGGGCCTTTAACGAGGAAACCCGGGTTGGTGACGTTCGTCGCTTCGACCTGAACAACGGATATGCCATCGCACAGCTGACTGCCACACATGCGGAAGGTCTCAAAAGTGTTGAAGATGCTTCCGTTCAGGTATTGCCAAGGCTTCGGAAAGAGAAGAAGGCTGCGCAGATCATCGCTGCGAATCAGGGGAAAAGCATGGAGGAAATAGCCAGTTCCAACTCAGTAGTGGTTTCCAGCGCAAGCGCCCTGAACGCAAAATCCCCCACAATAGCCGGAGCGGGCCGTGAGCCCCTCGTTGTCGGGACTGCCGTGACCATGGATCCCGGCAAAACTTCTGGACTTCTGGAAGGAGAAACGGGAGTTTTCAAACTGGAAGTTACCAATAAGGAAGAGGCCCCGGCCATGGAAAATTATACCCCTTACGCGAACAATCTTCAGAACAGCCTGGGGGCTCGTGTGACCACTGAGGTCTACAATGCGCTCAGGGAGAGGGCGGAGATTGTGGACAACCGTTCAACGTTCTATTAATCGGATTCCGGGGGATCCGTATTCCCGAAAAACCCGCACTGGAAGTCGTTCTGGTGCGGGTTTTTAGTTTAGGATCAATTCTTCATAGGACCAGATCACAGAATACTCTTTCTTCCTGAAATAATCCTGATCCGCAAGATTTCCCGTGGCAAGGATAAAATCTCCACCCCAGGCCCCCAGGCTCTTGATACTGCCCGGGTAATCCGGAAAAAATCTCTGCTTAACGGGCATTAGACCGAGGATCCCACCGATGAGGTCTTCGTGAAGGTCCATTGCCTTTCGGAAGGACCCGATCTCGCCGGCAACCGCCATTTGCCGGGAGAATTTAGAGGCTTGTTTAACAGCCGCCGGTTTGTCGAAACGGCGCATGCGGTATCTCGAAATTGCCTCACGGCTGTCTTGTTTTTCGTTGAGATACACAAAGAATAGTTCCTTTGAGAACGGAGGGTCAAAAGGGGCTTTTGCAACCCTCGGGAGGCCTTCCTCCAATTGGTAAAAGATGGCCCCTTCACTCCCGGCGGCAGCAACGTCGTAGCCACTTCCCCCAATGGTTTTGCCAAGGAGTGCATAGGGGTCGATACCCGCCCACAAGGCCAGGTTAGCCACCAGGGTTGAAGATGTGCCCAGGCCCCATTGCCTGGGAAATTCCAAAAGGGTTTCAACCTCAACGCCCCGGAGGGAGCGGGAAAAGTCCGGGTCTAGGGCCCCGCACATGAGAAGCAAGTACTTCAATCGTTCCCGGGTCCCTGATGGAAAGCTGCCTGACGGCTCAGCGGTCTGAAGTTCTTCTTCGAAGAAGTGGGTTTCAAACCAAGGGCTGCCATCCGGGTTAAGGCTTCTCCAGGTAAGCCCCGGTCTGTTGGAGTCCCTGACCCGGAGCCACTGGCCCAATCTGGTGGGGGCCGCCAGGGAGAGCGCACCATCCAGTACCAGGTATTCCCCGGAGAGCAGGAGTTTCCCATGGCTGTAGAATTCTTTCATGGTGTTTTGGCTCGGAGGGCATCCAGGGTATTTACAACCGCACTGTGACTGACCGTATCATTTTTGAAGTGTTCGATCAGTTTTTGTTTCTCGGCATCCGTAGCCCCTAGCTGGTTCAGGATGTTCAGCAGGTGCATCTTCATATGCCCCCTCTGAATACCCACGGTCACCAGGGAGCGAAGCGCCGCAAAATTCTGTGCCAGGCCTGCCACGGCCACTATTTGCATTAACTGGGAGGCACTCGGTTTTTGCAAGATTTCCAGTGAGAGCTTTACCAGGGGATGCAGGCCTGTTAGCCCGCCAACAGTCCCCAGGGCCAGCGGGATGTCCATCCAGAAACGGAATTGCCCGTCTTCCACGGATGCCTGGCTGAGGCTGCGGTAACGACCGTTTCGTGACGCAAATGCATGTACCCCGGCTTCAACAGCCCGGAAATCGTTCCCGGTTGCCATTACCACTGCGTCTATCCCATTCATAATCCCCTTGTTGTGGGTTACGGCCCGGAATGGCTCACAATCGGCAACGGAGACTGCCTGTACGAGCTTCCGTGCAAAATCAGCTCCGGAAATCCCGTAGGGGTCCTCCAGGGAGGCGACCGGGCAACTTACTTCGGCCCGGACCAGACAATCAGGGACGTAGTTTGAAAGAATGCTCATAAGGACTTCCACAGGGGTTTCCATAGATGCAAATCCTTCATATTCCATGGCTTCCCGCAGCATGGTGGCTGAGAATTGCTCGAGGCAGGAATTAATGAAATTGGCCCCCATCGCGTCCAGGGTTTCAAAAGTGCAGTGGAGCTGGTAATAGCCGGGTATTTCCCCGGTTTTATCCCTGAGCTCGATGCGTTTTATGCCGCCCCCCCTTCTTTCCATGTTCTGGGTGATAGCGGCCGTATCCCTTCTCAAAACGGGTTTGATGGTCTCAACAAAGCGATGCAATTCGTCGGGGTCTGCGGTGTACAGGAAATGCACCTGTCCTATTTTTTCCGTACCCAGGGTTTCCGCACGGAACCCTCCCCGGTCGAGCCAGAATTTTGCCGACTTGCTGGCGGCTGCCACCACGGAACTTTCTTCGATCGCCATCGGGATTGCGTATAGTTTTCCGTTTATCAGGAAGTTAGGAGCCACTCCAAGGGGCATGTAGAAATTGCTGATGGTGTTTTCAATGAATTCATCGTGCAATTGCTGAAGCTTTACATCGCTGTTCCAGTATTGCCTCAGTAAGGCCTCGGTTTGTTCAGGGTGCGAAGTATACCGTGTGGCGATCCAATGGATTTTCTCCGATTTAGAAAGCTTGGAAAATCCTTCGATGGGCTGTTCCATTTGTCCGAAATTCTGCCAGCAAAGATAGGCATTCAAAGAGTAATATATCAGGGGGTTCCCCGGCCGCTGCCCGGGGGAATAAAAACCTCCATAAGTTGCATTAATTGGTAAAATATTCATAAACTTGGACGTTTTAACCCCTTTTTGCTCATTTATGAGACCACAATTCTGGCTTTTATGGATTTGGCTTGTGGCCGGCCCCCTATTGACTGCGCAGCAAAAGCAAATAACCCTGGAGGAGATCTGGGCAGGGTCATTTGCCTCCCAGGAAATGGAGGCCTTGCATTCCATGAAAGACGGAGAGCATTACACCGTCCTGAATTCGGATTCTGAGGCCCGGATGAGCAGTATCGACAAGTATCGCTACAGTACCCAGGAAAAAGTGGCAACCCTGGTTTCCAGCAACTCTCAAAACGGAATACCATATTTTACAGCCTATGCCTTTAGTGAGGACGAATCCAGGGTATTGCTGGCCACGGAGGTGGAACCTGTATACCGGCGGTCCCGTCTTGGAATTTATTATATCTACGATCTCTCCACCGGGGAACTGGCACAGATCTCCAGGGAGAAGATTCAGGAGCCCACCTTGTCCCCATCAGGGGATAAAGTGGCCTTTGTCCTGGCTAATAACCTCTATGTGGCGGATCTGAATTCGGGGATTATTTCCTGGATTACCTCAGACGGACAGCCCAACGCAATCATCAATGGAATCACAGACTGGGTCTATGAAGAAGAGTTTGCCTTCGTACGGGCATTCGAATGGAATTCAGACGGGAACAAGCTGGCCTTCCTGAGGTTTGATGAACGGGAAGTCCCCGAATTCTCCATGGATATTTACGGTCAGGACCTCTACCAATTTCCCTATGTGTTCAAGTATCCGAAGGCAGGAGAGGCCAACGCCAAAGTGAGCCTGCATATCCATGACCTGGAAACCAGTCAGACCAGAGACGTGCCTCTTGGCGAGGCGTACTACATACCGCGCATAAAGTGGATGAAACATCCCGATCACCTGAGTGTACAGACCCTGAACCGGCACCAGAACCAACTGAGGCTACACAAGGTAGATGCCTCCGGCATGCAGGTCAGTGTCCTGCTCGAAGAACGGGATGACGCCTATGTGGACGTAACGGACAACCTTACCTTCCTTCCAGACGATCGTTTTATCTGGACCTCCGAAAAGGACGGTTTCAATCATATTTACCTTCACGATACTGACGGGAACCAACAATACCAGCTTACCAGTGGTCCCTGGGAGGTTACCGCCTATTATGGATATGATGCTAAAAACCAACGGATTTTCTACCAGTCCTCGGAACAGGGATCCATCTACAGGGATGTCTACAGCGTTTCTGACAGGGGCAAACGAAAACAGCGGCTCAGCATGGGATCTGGCACCAACCGGGCTTCCTTCAGCGCGGACTTCAGTTATTTTATCAACACCTTCAGCAATGTGGAGACCCCTCCGGTCTATACACTTCACATGGCTAAAGATGGGGAGCTGGTACGGGAATTAAAGCACAACCGGGTCCTTCTCGAAAAACTTAAGGGATATCAGTTGTCACCCAAGGAATTCAGTACCCTCCAGGTCAACGGTAATGATCTCAATATGTGGATGATCAAACCCAGGGACTTTGATCCCGACAAGAAATATCCCCTTCTCATGTTTCAGTACAGCGGGCCGGGATCCCAGCAAGTGGCCAACACATGGCACAGCAGCAGGGACTACTGGCACCAGATGCTCGCCTCCAAAGGGTATGTCATTGCCTGTGTAGATGGCCGGGGCACCGGGCTTAAGGGTCGAGATTTTAAGAAGATGACCCAGCTTGAGCTGGGTAAGTACGAGGTGGAGGACCAGATAGCGGCCGCCCAAAAGCTCAGCGAACTCCCTTATATTGACCAGGAGCGAACAGGCATCTGGGGATGGAGCTATGGAGGGTTCATGTCTTCCAACTGTATCCTCAAGGGCAATGATGTCTTTGAAATGGCCATCGCCGTGGCCCCGGTAACCAGCTGGAAGTTTTACGACACCATCTATACGGAACGCTACATGCATACCCCCCAGGAGAATCCCGATGGGTACGATGACAATTCCCCACTTCACTTTGCGGACCGGCTAAAAGGAAAGTTCCTCTTGGTCCACGGCTCCGCCGATGATAATGTACACGTTCAAAATAGTATGCGGATGATCGAAGCCCTGGTCCAGGCCAACAAGCCTTTTGAATGGGCCATCTACCCGGATAAAAACCACGGGATCTTTGGCGGTAATACCAGCCTTCATCTGTTCACCAAGATGACGCACTTTGTCTTGGATAACCTCTAATAAACTAAACCAAACCAAAACCAAACGAATGGAATCTCTGACCAAACCCGCTCATAAAAGGAAACTCTTCGGACACCCGTTAGGCCTGTACATTTTGTTTTTTACAGAAATGTGGGAGCGCTTTTCTTACTACGGGATGCGCGGAATCCTGGTGTTGTATCTCACGGCCAAAACCGTGGGTGACAACCCGGGCCTTGGATGGCTGGATGCAGAAGCACTTTCCCTCTATGGCTGGTACACAATGCTGGTTTATGTCGCCTCGATTCCCGGTGGAATTATTGCAGATAAAATCATTGGCCAGAAACGGGCTGTTATGATTGGAGGCTTCCTCCTGGTGGCCGGTCATGGGATTCTTTCCGTGGAGGAGATGTGGGCCTTTTACACGGGCCTGGGGCTGATCGTCTCAGGGGTTGGAATGCTCAAGCCCAATATTTCAACGTTGGTTGGAGGACTTTACCGGCCTGGAGATGAGAAGCGGGACAAAGGATTTTCAATCTTCTATATCGGTATCAATGTGGGAGCAGCCCTGGCCAGCCTTATTGTCGCTTACGTGGCCGATATCTGGGGATGGCATGCCGGGTTCGGACTGGCGGCCATAGGAATGGTGCTCGGGCAACTGGTTTACCTGAGCGGACAGCGGTACCTGTTGGAGGTAGGGAATAAGCCTGAGAAGGCGTCCAGGGAAGAAGGCAATGTCTCCATAGGAAAAATTTTCTCCCAGCAGTTCAGCAAACGGACCCCTTTGCTGACCACCCTGATACTGGCCGTGGTTTCCTCCCTGGTGGCCTGGTTCTTCATCGGGGATCAGCGCCTTGCCTATATCCTCTTTTTTATCTTCCTTTCCGTGGTTGTCGGGATGATGATTACCATCTACGGGGACCTGGAGTCCCAGCAGGAGAAGGACCGATACCTGGTCCTGCTGCTGTCCTTTATCATTGTAATTGTTTTCTGGGGGGCCTTTGAACAGGCCGGGGGGCTAATGAACCTCTATGCCCAGGCCCGGACGGACCGTTTCGTATTGGGATATGAGGTCCCGGCCGCAGCCTTCCAGTTCTTCAATCCCTTCTACATCATTCTGTTTGCCGTTCCCGTAGCGAATTTCTGGCTTTGGTGGAAACACAGGGGAAAAGAAGCTTCTTCCCTTTTCAAGATGGCCAATGGGGTGATCATCATGGGCCTTGGTTTCGTCTTCATGGTGTTTGCTTCCATGCAGTACGAATCACTTGGAAAATCAGCCCTGTACTGGCTGGCCCTGGCATATCTGTTCCACACCATAGGGGAATTAAGTGCCTCTCCCGTCGCTCTTTCCTTTATCACCAAACTCGCCCCTGTGCGTTATGGTGCACTGATGATGGGGGTCTACTTTGCGGCAACGGGTCTGGGTAATAAAGTAGCCGGGCTTTTGGGAGAATCAGCCACCGAACTGGGGGAACTAACCATATTTTTGGGGATCACGATTTTTTGCGTCATCTTCGGGCTGCTGGTGATCACTATCCTCAAACCCCTCAAAAGGCTCACCCAT
>SBFL01000145.1 GCA_006227965.1 Bacteroidota bacterium
CTCGCGTTTTTCAACCCGTCTTGCCTTCAGGTAATACCCCTCAGCAATCTTTACAAAGTCCGGGTTTACCATTACTGTGGAGGCATACCGGCTTTCGAAGAAGAGTTCCTGCCACTGCCGGACCATCCCAAGAAAATCGTTGTTCAGAACCACCACCTTGACCGGCAGTTTATTCTGGAAGATCGTTGCCAGCTCCTGAATGGTCATCTGGAATCCCCCGTCACCGGCTATGGCCACAACTTCCCGGTGCATGGCCCCCATTTTGGCTCCAATGGCCGCAGGCAACGCAAACCCCATGGTACCCAGGCCCCCGGAGGTAATATTGCTTTTGGATTCCCTGAACTTCGCGTACCGGCAGGTAATCATCTGGTGTTGTCCCACATCTGTTACGATTACAGCCCGGTGGTCCGTGGCCCGGTTGATCTCGGCGACCACCTCCCCCATCGTCAAGCCGGGCTTTTTAGGGTGGATGTCTTTATCGATGACGGTCCTGAATTCCTCTTCATATTTTTTGTGGAACTCCCCAAGCCAGGCTTCGTGACTGTTTTTGCGAATCTTTGGCAGCAGTAGGGAAAGGGTTTCCCGGGCATTGCCAAGTACGGCCACATCCACGGGAACATTTTTGTTCACCTCTGCCGGATCGATCTCAAAATGTATGATCCTGGCCTGTTTGGCATAGGATTCCAGGTTCCCGGTAACCCTGTCGTCGAATCGCATTCCGATGGCAATCAGCACATCGCATTCATTGGTCAGCACATTCGGGCCATAGTTCCCGTGCATCCCGACCATACCCACATTGAGCGGGTGATCCGAATCCATGGCGGATAAACCAAGGATCGTCCAGGCAGCCGGGATTCCCGCCTTTTCCACCAGGGCCTTCAGTTCTTCTTCAGCATGCCCCAGGATCACTCCCTGACCGTATATGATATAGGGTTTTTTTGCCTGATTGATCAGATCTGCCGCCTGCTGGATGGCAACGGGATCCGCGCTGGGTACCGGCACATAGCTGCGTACCCCCTTACAGGGCTTGTATTCAAAGTCCAGTTCCTCGAACTGGGCATTTTTTGTTATGTCCACAAGCACGGGACCAGGCCTTCCGGACCGGGCTATGAAAAAAGCCTTCGCCATCACTTCGGGAATTTCGGAAGCCCTGGTGATTTGGTAATTCCACTTGGTTACCGGAGTGGAAATCCCGATGATATCCGTTTCCTGGAAGGCATCGGAACCCAGCAAATGGCGCGGGACCTGGCCGGTTATGCAAACAAGTGGGGTGGAATCGATCTGGGCATCTGCCAGACCAGTTACCAGATTAGTGGCCCCCGGGCCCGACGTAGCTATGGCAACCCCTACCCTGCCACTGACCCTGGCATAGCCCTGAGCTGCATGGGTAGCAGCCTGTTCATGACGGGTTAGCACGTGGTTGAGGCGGTCCCTGAACTTGTAGAGCTCGTCGTATACAGGCATAATCGCCCCTCCCGGATATCCATAGAGTACATCCACGCCTTCGGCGAGCAAGCAATGTATGATCGCCTCTGCCCCGCTAATATGCAGGGCGGGCTTCTGGTTGTTTGATTCTTTGATGGTCTTTACTTCTTCCATAACTGCCAGTCCCTTATTGGCTTTTTAAAGTTCGTCCGTTACACAGCCCTCAGAGGCTGACGAAACGGTTTTGGCATATTTATACAGGCTTCCCCTGCCAACCTTCAGGGCCGGGGGTGTCCAGGCATCCTTCCGGACTCGGATCTCCTCATCGCTGAGGGCCACAGAGATAGTGTTCTTTTCGGCGTCTATCGCAATGATGTCCCCATCGGCCAGCAGTGCTATGGGGCCGCCCACCTGGGCCTCTGGAGTGACATGCCCCACGACGAAGCCATGCGTGCCTCCGGAAAATCTTCCATCAGTGATCAGGGCAACCTCCTTGCCGAGGCCAGCCCCCATGATGGCACTGGTCGGTTTCAGCATTTCCGGCATCCCCGGGCCTCCTTTGGGCCCTTCATATCGGATTACCACGACATCGCCTGCCTTCACCCTGCCTTCCCCTATGCCACGGTTCGCCTCAAATTCACTTTCAAAGACCCTGGCAGGGCCTTCAAACCGCAAGCCTTCCTTTCCTGTGATCTTTGCCACCGCCCCGGTTGGGGCCAGGTTGCCGTAAAGAATGCACAGGTGGCCCGTTTCCTTGATGGGATCATTAAATGAATGGATTACTTTTTGCTCATTAGAAAGTCCGGGCACCTCTCTGAGGTTTTCAGCCAGGGTCTTTCCGGTTACCGTCATGCAATCTCCGTGCAGCATCCCATTGTCGAGCATGAATTTCAGGACGGCTGGGACCCCACCAACCCTGTGGACATCTTCCATCAGGTATTTCCCGCTGGGTTTCAGGTTGGCCAGGAACGGCGTCTTATCGCTCATCCGCTGGAAGTCATCCAGGGAGAACGGGATTTCCGCTGCCCTGGCAATGGCCAGGAAAGGAAGAACAGCATTTGTGGACCCTCCCATGAGTACCACCAGGCGAACCGCATTCTCCAGGGATTTCCGGGTGATAATATCTTTTGGCTTCAGGTCGGCTTCAAGAAGATTCCGCAGGGCCCTTCCGGCCTTTAAAGCGTCATTTTCCTTTTCGCCTCCCACGGCAGGATTTGAAGAACTGTAAGGCAGGGACAACCCCCGGGCTTCTATGGCAGATGCCATGGTATTTGCCGTGTACATGCCGCCACAGGCCCCGGCTCCGGGACAGGCGTGTTGGATAACGTTCTTGTATTCCTTTTCATCCATGGTACCGGCCACCTTCTGGCCCCAGGCTTCAAAGGCAGATACCACATCGAGCTTTTTATCGTTCCAGCAGCCGGAAGCTATGGTGCCGCCATAGACCATAATCGAGGGGCGATTAAGCCTTATCATGGCCATCAGGGCCCCCGGCATGTTCTTGTCACAGCCCACCACCGTCACCAGGCCATCATAATTCATGGCCTGCACCACCGTCTCCACCGAGTCTGCGATAATGTCCCTGGAGGGAAGTGAATAGCGCATGCCATAGGTGCCCATGGAAATCCCATCACTTACTCCAATCGTATTAAAGATCAACCCAACCAAATCCGCATCTTCCGTCCCTATTTTAACGGAAAGAGCCTGGTCATTCAGGTGCATGTTACAGGGGTTTCCCTCATAGCCGGTACTGGCGATTCCCACAAGGGGTTTACTTAGGTCTTCCTCAGAGAGTCCGATGGCATAAAGCATGGCCTGTGCTGCCGGCTGAGTAGGATCCTGCGTAATGTTTTTGCTGTATTTATTTAGCTCCATGCTGATGGACTAACGATATAAATTCTATTGACTTCCAAAGATAAAGTTTTGAAAAGCCCTATGTTTCAGATAAAC
>SBFL01000130.1 GCA_006227965.1 Bacteroidota bacterium
ATTGCACTTCGCTGTGGACCATAGGTCCCGTAACGCCCCATTTGAGCTGAAAGCAGCTGCGTACCTGATAAGACCAGAATGAAAAGAAAAATGAGCTTTTTCATGTGTTCTTGCTTTAGATCGGATTTCTCGCAAATCGTTTAATCCGAATATGGTTAAATGTTTGTTAAATGATTAAATAAAATAGATTAAACAGGACAGTTACCCTTGGTTTAAGAGGGAAAGGACGTTTTCAGGCGGCCTGCCGAGCACGGCTTTTTTCCCTTTTACCACCAAGGGCCTCTCCATCAGTTTTGGATTCGCTTCCATTACCTTCAATACTTCAGTCTCACTAAGCTCTTTTCCCCGGTACTGTTCTTTCCAGATGGCTTCGTTTTTTCTTATCAGGGCCTGTGCTTCAATGCCAAGCATGTCCACCACCTTGCGGAGCTCAGCTGCAGTAAGGGGTTCTTTAAGGTATTCCACAATTTGGAAGGGCTTCCCGCTGTCTTCAATGATTTTAAGGGTTTCACGGGATTTCCTGCATCGCGGGTTGTGGTAGATCGTTATCATGTCCAACTATTAAAAAGGATTCACCGGGCAGCGTCTTTCTGCCCCGTCATCATCAGGTATGACTTCAGGAACATATTGATGTCCCCGTCCATGACCGCATCTACATTCCCAGTTTCTTCCCCAGTCCTAACGTCCTTGACCAGCTTGTACGGGTGCATAACGTAATTGCGGATCTGGGAACCCCATTCGATTTTCATCTTGGAGGCTTCAATGGCATCCCGGGCTTCCTGCTTCTTGCGGAGTTCGATTTCATAAAGCTGTGATTTCAGCATTTTCAGGGCGGTTGCCCGATTGTCGTGCTGGGAGCGCGAATCCGAGCAGGAGATTTGAATCCCGGTGGGTTTGTGGACCAGCTGAACCTTGGTCTCCACCTTATTGACATTCTGACCGCCGGCACCGCTGGACCGGGCTGTCGTGATTTCTATGTCGGCCGGATTGATCTCTACCTCTATGGAATCGTCTACCAGGGGGTACACATATACGGAAGCAAAAGAGGTATGTCGTTTGGCGTTACTGTCAAACGGAGAAATCCGAACCAGCCGGTGTACCCCGTTTTCTCCCTTCAGCCAGCCAAAAGCGTAATCCCCGTCTATTTCAAGGGTAACGGTCTTGATTCCCGCTACATCACCTTCCTGGTAGTTAAGTTCCCTGACCTTATATCCGTTCTTTTCTGCCCACATGAGGTACATGCGCATGAGCATGGAGGCCCAGTCACAGCTCTCCGTCCCCCCGGCACCGGCCGTGATCTGTAGGACGGCGGTCATGTCATCCCCCTCTTCGGAAAGCATGTTGCTGAATTCCAGTTTTTCGATAACGGCTTCAGCCTTTTCTAGCTGTTGGTTCACCCCCTGTTCGGTCCCTTCACCGCTTTCCAGGAACTCGCAAAGTACCTCGGCGTCGCCCAGAAGCTGACTGGCTTCTTCAAATTGCGACACCCAGTTCTTTTTCCCCTTTAGCTTCTTCATGAAATCCTGGGCGGTAACCGGATCATCCCAGAAGCCAGGGGCCAGGGTCTTTTCTTCTTCATTCTGGATTTCGATGCGTTTGGCATCTATGTCAAAGATACCTCCTTAACGCACCGAGGCGTTCCATAAGATCCTTGAAGCGATCTGTTAACAGCATAGTGGTAAGCTTTCTGCAAAAATAGAAGGATTCTGTTTGAGTAGCATCAAACTTTGGCTAATTTTAAAGCCTTTATTCGAAGCCTATGAAAAACTTCCTACTCGGGACCTGCATTGCCATTTGCAGCGTAGTTTCGTTAAGCGCCCAAGATTCATTTTCTGAAAAGAGCAAGAAATTCCAGCCTTATGAGGGGTATTTCCGTTTTTTGTACGACGATGATTCTGATAAAGTCTACTTGCAGGTAGACGACCTGGAAACCGAATTTCTGTATGTATACTCCCTGAGCGCCGGGGTGGGCAGCAACGATATCGGACTGGACCGGGGTCAGCTGGGCAATGAACAGGTGGTCTTTTTCAGAAAGGCAGGGAACAAGCTATTGCTTATTCAACCCAACATGAGGTTTCGCGCCCTTACGGAGAATCCGCTGGAGAAGAAGGCCGTGGAGCAGGCCTTTGCCAAATCCGTATTGTACGGTTTTCCCATAGTGGAGACCCGGGGAGGTTCCTACATCATTGACCTTACCGGATTCCTTATGCAGGATGCCCATGGCGTTGCCGACCGCCTCAAACGCACCAACCAGGGGACCTATTCCCTGGACGCCTCGCGAAGCGCCCTCAACCTGGAGCGTACCCGGGCTTTCCCAAAAAATGTGGAGTTCGACGTAATGCTTACCTTCAAGGGCGACCCAAAAGGGGGCTATGTACGCTCGGTAACCCCGAATCCCAAGCTGGTCACCGTTACACAGCACCACTCCTTCATCGAATTGCCGGAGCCTGGTTTTGAAATGCGGGCCTTCGATCCTCGCGCCGGGGCCAATTCCTTTTCCTATTTTGACTATGCGACCCCTGTGGAGGAATCCCTTCAGAAACGGTTTATAACCCGCCACCGACTCGAAAAAAAGGATCCGTCCGCCCCGGTAAGCGAGGCGGTGGAGCCTATTGTCTATTACCTCGACAACGGTACCCCGGAACCGGTGCGATCCGCCCTCCTGGAAGGCGGGCGCTGGTGGAACCAGGCGTTTGAGGCCTGTGGTTACAAAGATGCTTTTCAGGTGAAGATGCTTCCGGATGATACGGACCCCCTGGATGTACGTTACAACGTGATACAGTGGGTTCACCGATCCACTAGGGGGTGGAGTTATGGAAACAGTGTTAAAGATCCGCGTACGGGTGAAATCATCAAAGGTCATGTCAGCCTTGGGAGTCTGAGGATCCGGCAGGACTTTATGATCGCCCAGGCCCTGGCAGATGCACCTTATGAATCTTCAGATGAGAACCACCAGGCAATGCTCGACCTGGCCCTTGCCCGGATCCGGCAGCTCTCCGCCCATGAAATAGGCCACACCCTGGGCTTTACCCATAATTTTGCGGCAAGTGCCGTCGGGAAGGCTTCTGTAATGGACTATCCGCATCCGGATTTTCGACTGACAGGAGACAGGATCGACTTTTCCCGGGCTTATGAGACGGGTATCGGAGCGTGGGACAAGGTCTCTGTGGCCTATGCCTATTCTGACTTTCCTGAGGGAACTGATACCCGGGGAGCTCTGATGGATATCCTTCGCAAGGCGGAATCGGATGGGCTTCGCTTCATTTCAGACAGGGATGCACGGGCCACGGGAGGAGCCCATGCACTGGCTCACCTCTGGGACAATGGCAGAAATCCTTCAGAGGAACTCGTCCGTGTCCTCGCCCTAAGAAAG
>SBFL01000309.1 GCA_006227965.1 Bacteroidota bacterium
GACCCTGGGATCGGTATTGGTACTTCCTTCTCCCGTCCAGCGGTTCAGTACATAGGCGGAGCGATTGACAAGGGGCTGGTTCCGCTCGTAATTCCTCACAATCTCGTTTCCAATGGACGCAAAGGCATAGGCCGTGAAGTCCCATTGGTTCCATTTCAGGGCAATGTTCAGACCCATGGTCGCATCGGGAATCGGGTTTCCGATATCGGTGCGATCGTCGTTGTCAATAACACCATCCCCATTGATATCAACAAATCGAAGGTCCCCGGGGCCGGCATTTGGTTGGGTGGCATGGGCTTCCACTTCCTCCTGGTTCTGGAAGATCCCATCGGTCTGTAGACCGAAGAAGTACCCCAGGGACTTTCCGTCTTCCATCCGCGCAGGCGGGTCCTGCCCTACCCCAAAGGAGCCTCCCGGAATAAAGCCAACACCGTTGTTCACGGAGATAACCTCGTTGTCCAGGAACGTTACATTGTAGTTGAAACTGGCCGTAAAAGGCTTTGAACGGTCGGTTTGATAACCAATGGCAAACTCAAACCCCTTGTTTTCCACGATCCCGGCATTGACCACAGGGGGGGCTGAACCCGGGGCAGCGGCGCCGAGAATGCCGGAAACAGGAGGGGTTACAAGAAGGTCTTCAGTACGCCTATTGAAATAATCTGCCGTAATGTCTACCCGGTCGTTGAACAGCCGCAAGTCCAACCCGATATCAAGTGTCTTTTGCTCTTCCCACTGTATTTCCGGGTTTGAAATGGCCCCGGCTGCCTTTCCGAAGACAAGGTCGCCGTCGATCACATAAGCCGCTTCCCCGGAGAGCACCGAGCGAAAGGCGTTGGTCGCGATCCGGTCGTTCCCGACGATTCCGTAACTCGCCCGGAGCTTCATGAAATCCAGCCAGTTGGAATCCCCCATGAACTCCTCCTCGGTGAGGACCCATCCAAGCGATCCGGAAGGAAAGTAACCAAACCGGTTTCTGGGTCCGAAATTACTGGACCCGTCCCTTCGAATGATCCCCGACAGAAGGTATTTGTCCTTATAATTATATTGGGCCCTGAAAAAGTAGGATAGCAGGCGGGAATCAAACTTGCCGACGGTATTTTGGAAATTGTCAACAACTTCCGAGGCATTGTCCAGATCCGCATTCATATAATCGTTCCCTGGAATATCGAACCCTGTGGCACCTGAAAACTGGCCGCTTGTCTTAAAAAGGGACATACCAAGAGTAGCCTGAAGGTTGTGATCTTCCCCGAAATCCCGGTTGTAGTTTAGAAACGTATCCCACGTGAAATCGCGAAACAGGTTTTTGCCTTCCGTTACAAAATTCCGGTCTACATTAAATACCTTCCCGGATCCATAGAAAACCGTGGGAAAAAATGCCTTGGATTTTACTTCGGCATAATTGAACTGGAAGTTGGATTCCAGGGTGAAGTCATTAAGGAAGGTATAGGCAGCACCAATCTTTCCGCTTATCCGGTCCACTTCGGTTTTATTATACGTGTCCTCTATCTGGGCCAGCGGGTTAATCACCTCATTACCCAGCCCTTCTGCCAGGGTGAATTCCCCGGTCCGAGGGTCACGAACTGCGAAGGTGGGAGCATTGTTCAGGGCGTTGAACAGGACCGATCCAAGTGCATTTTCGGGAAGGGTTTTCCGGGCGGTCCCTGTGTAGAGAGCATTGGCTACCACCTTCAGATTTTCCAGGAGGTCCGTATTGAAATTCACCCGTGCCGTATACCGGTTGAAGTTGGATTTGCCTCCGCCCACAACACCGTCCTGGGTGAGGTATGAAAGTCCAAAGGAATAAGAAGATTTTTCCGTTCCTCCGTTGGCCGAGAAGTTGTGATTAAAGATAGGGGCCGTCTGAAATACCTCGTCCTGCCAGTCCGTGCCAACACCCAGAGGGGAAATATCCGGGAAGGGCAGCGGATCCCCTCCTGCCGCGAAAGCCTCGTTCGCTATAACGGCATATTCGGTAGCGTTCAGAACAGGTATTTCCCTGGAGGTTTCCTGAAAACCTCCCCAGGCATCGTAAGTAAACTTCAGGTCCGTATTCTTTCGACCCGTCTTGGTGGTTATGAGGATAACCCCATTGGCCGCCCGAACCCCATATATACCTGCCGTAGCATCTTTCAGAACATTGATGCTTTCGATGTCACTGGGGTTGATGACACTCAGGTCTTCGATCACGTTCCCGTCCACCAGGATAAGGGGACGGTTGTCCCCATTGGTGGAGATCCCCCGGATCCGGATATTGGAAGCGCTTCCAGGTGAGCCGGATTCGGTAGTGACCTGCACCCCGGCCACCTGCCCCTGCAGGGCCTGTTCCACCCGCGTCGGGTTTAATTCTTCTATGGTTTCGGATCCCACAACCGAGACAGCGCCGGTGAGCTCTTTTTTCCGCTGTGTTCCGTATCCAATGACCACCACCTCGTCCAGTGCACTTACGTCTTCCTGCATCAGGATAGTGATGGTTTCAGCCTGACGCACCGGGTATTCAGCAGGCAAAAAGCCTATGTAGGAAAACACAAGCACATCCCCGGCACTTAGCCCTGACAACACAAAATTACCGTCAAAATCCGTGGATGTGCCCGTAGTGGTATTTTTTACGATAACATTTACCCCGGGCATAAGCTCGCTTGTCTCCGCATCCCGAACCACCCCATTAACGGTGATATCCTGGGACCATGCCTGGGAGGCAAACAATACCAAACAACTAATTAGGAAACCCCTCATGTCGATCACAGTTTTGTGGAGGGTAATTTACCAGTTAATCTTATGTTAAGTCCTATTTGACACCTCTACAAAAAACATACAAATCGGAATTTAAAAGGTTAATAATTATGAATATCACACTTAGTTGCCAAAATTATTGGTATTCTGCAAATTCTTAAATTGGGAATTTGCAGAATACAATGATCGGTAAACCCAAAATGTTGTGGTAATGTTGAGGTAATCAGAAACCTTGTGCAGTAAAAAACCCCTCCCTAGAGTTCGAGGATGTAGGCCGTGAGGCTCTCCTGGTGTGACAGGGCCATCTTTTTTCGAAGACGGTAGCGCTTTACTTCCACGCTTCGAACCGAGATATTGAGCAGTGGTGCTATCTCTTTGGAGGACAGGTTCAGGCGAAGGTATGCGCATAACCGGAGGTCATTTGGGGTGAGATCCGGGTGCAGTTGCTTTACTTTATGCAGAAAATCCTTGTCAGCATTGTTGAAGGCTTCTTCGAAGAATTTCCAGTCATCTTCATTGCCAATGTTGCGGTCTATTGTCCGGATTACGGAAGAAATTTGGGCAGGGTCCTTTACCTGATTTAACTGTTCCTTGAGGGCGTTGAGGAATTCATTTTTCTTGATCAGGCTCATGGTCGAAACCGCCAATTCACGATTCTTGCTTTCTATTTCCTGATGTAATTTCGCATTTCGGATCTCCATGATCTTCTTTTTCGCCTTAAGTTTGTTGCGCTTGGTCTTCCTCCGATTCTCCTCCATGATCTTATGCCGTTGCTTTTGGTAATGCAACTTATAGAGGCGGTTCACGCCGAGTAAAATCAGGATGAATGCAAGGGCATATCCCCCTATTGCCGAGTAACTCAGATACCAGGGGCGAAGCACCTTAAAGGAATACCTCGCAGGAGTTACAGAGAGGGCCTCTCCAATTCTGGCCCGGACCTCAAACACATAATCTCCGTAGGGCATATTGCTAAAGGTGACCCGGGGCGTGGTGGTCCACTGGCCCCACTCGTCCTGGTATCCCAAAAGGCGGTATTGATACTCCACCTCCCTGAACTTACCAAATTCAGGTACCGAATACTCCATTGAAATATTGCCCTCTTTGAAGGGTAGCTCCGGCTTCTCGTCCAATTCGAAATATTGAAACGCCTGATCTCGTAAAACTTTGTGCACCCGGGTTATCCGGATTTCCGGAGCTTTTTGATCAATTTTGTTAAGGTCGAGGATCAAAAAGCCATTGGAGCGCCCAATCAGATAATTTTCCCGGCCCAGAGGCGTGAGGCATTCAAACCCCATTACTCCCAGGTTCGGACGAAAATCTGCCGGCACATCCACTGTCTTCAAAACAGGAACAACATCCAGTGGTCCGGGATCTAGATAATGGATGGCCCCGTTCCCAAAACCCCATAGCCTTCCTTTAGTCGGGTCCGGAACCAAAACTCCCACGGGCTTGTCGATTCTGTTCATAAGCACTCTTGTATTGGTCGAATCCAACACGAATTCCCCCACGGATTCAGAATATTTATAAAGGCCTGTATCCGTGGCGTAATAAAGGCTGTTTCCGTATTTGAACAAACTTGCCCCTACACCCCAGGGGGGCCGCTGCTTTTTGATTGAGACCTCACGGTAGTTTTGGTTTGTCTCCAGGGTGTAAACACCCTTGTATTCATGGTTGACGATAAGTTCGCCCTCATCGGTAAAATCAAAGAATCTGCTGGAAATGTCAAATCCGGCCAGGGTATTTCGGAACTCCCAGCCACTGGGCCCCATGGCGAGGATGCTAAGTCCCTGGTAATTTCCCTGAAGCAGGAGAGAATCCTTTCCCGGAATAGGCTTCACATCCCAGGTGCCCGGTTGGTCTGATATGAGTTCCGCCCTTCCACGACGCACTACGAACGTCCCCTGATTATGACCGCAAAAAAGGGTGCCGTCTATCTCGCGAATACTCCAAATCTGTCCTTCCGTACCACGGATAAATTCAAAATCCCCAGATGCCTCCAAATCCCGTAGAAACAGGCCCTGATTCGTTCCGAGATACAGATAGCCCTCATAAACTGCCGCGGCATAAACGACCCCGAGCCGTCCCGCCGGATCATTGTATTCTCTGAAGGCCGAACTCCGGTTAACCACACTGATCCCATTATCCAGGCCCAACCAGAGGTTGCCATCCCGGTCCTCTTCCAGTGCCAGGACCGTATTGTTGTTCAATCCATTTTCTTTGTTGAGATGACGCATCACCCGGCCCGTTTCATCGAGCAGGAAAACGCCCTGTGAAATGGTTCCAAGGGCTATAGATCCGTCCATCAGCTGAATACAACTGTATATTTTTACGGGGGATTCGGAATCGATGGTTAACTCCTTACGGGCAACCAACCGGCTGCCTGATAATTCGAAAAACCCTCCGCTCTCTGTGATGAAGACAAGCCGTCCCTGCATCCCTGCCACACCAACGAATACCAATTCCTTTGTATCCTCAGTTAACAATGGAACAGGCTTTCCATGCTCAAGTTTGAACAACGATCCTTCCCCCTGGAAATAAATGGCGTCCTGATACGTAAATAATTGTGCTCTCAATGCTTCGGACGGGAATACCTCAAAGCTGCCATCTGAAATCCGGTACGCATAGATGCGCTGCAGGGACTGGAAGAGTACCCAGTCTGCCAATGTTCGAATTTTCCAGAATTGTTCATCCTCCAATAAATCATCATGCAGATCCTTGCTGAGGGAGGTATACTCCAGGCCGCCTATGGAATCACGCTCCCAATATCCAAATTCCATGTAACAACCCGAATAAATCCTGTTTCCCCGGGCCATTACCGAACGAAGTACGGATCCGTTTGGGGAAGGATAGCGATTCCAGGATACTCCGTTGAATTCAAGGAGGCCGCCGTTATTTGCAAAATAAATCCGCCCGTCTGCAGCCTGGGTAATTCCCCAGTTCTGGTTTTCCGCCTTGTAATCCCTGGGCTGATAGTTCTGAATGGGAGGCAGTACCTGGCTGCCAAGCAACTGGACAAAAAGAACGGCAAAAAAAAGAGCGAAGTTTTTCAAGCTTTCCACGCGGGGGTTTTGAGCGCTTACCTCAACGCTTGTGGGGTCAAAATGAAAAAAGGGGTCAAACGATCTCGGCACTTAAACCCGCCTGCAAGAGCCGGGTGCAGCGTGGTTTCAGGTCACTGTATTCTCCCGTCTTAACGGTGCATTTACCGTTGTAGTGAACAATCAGGGAACATTGCTCCGCCTGTTCAGGCGTATGTTCACACACATCAATCAGGGTCTGTATAACGTGGTCAAAGGTATTTACCTCATCGTTGAACAGCACTATCTCATTGATATCCTTCTCCTTTTGATCCACCAGAAGGGATTCCTGCAAGCGTTCCTTTGTACTCATAGTCAACGGCTTTGACACGAATATACTAATTTTTTTTAGCCAGTGGTCAGGGGGCTTTTTTGAGGAAACGGGCGGCCGTCCAGTCATCCAGTTCCCTGTTTTCGAGATAGGACAGCCCAAATTTCAAAGCCGTTTTATGCAGATCCGGGAGGTCTCGCCTGTAAAACCCGCTCAATAACAGTATGCCTTCATCCTTAAGTATTTTCGCATAGGTATTCAGGTCTGCCAACAGCACATTTTTGTTAATGTTGGCCATAACCACGTCAAATTGCCGGTCTTTGACAGCTCCCACCTCTCCCTTCAAAACCTCGATATCTTCCTGCCCGTTTCGGGCGGTGTTCTCCCGGCCGTTCTCAAAAGCCCAGGAATCTATGTCGATGGCCGTTATGGGAGAAGCTCCCTTCATGCCCGCCAGGATCGCCAGGACCGCCGTGCCCGACCCGACATCCAGGACGGATTTTCCCCCTAGTTCCATGTCGAGCAGGTAGTCCAGCATCAGGTAAGTAGTCTGGTGATGGCCGGTCCCGAAACTCATTTTGGGCGATATCACAATATCGAAGGGAATGTCCTGCCGAGCCGGGTGAAATGGTGCGCGCACCATACACAGGTCCCGGACGCGGATAGGGTCGTACTGCTTTTCCCATTCCTCATTCCAGTTCCGGGCTTCGATCCACTCGGTTTGCCAGCTGACCTCCCACTCCGGGTTTTTGAGAAACGGTATGTCCCTGAAGGCATCGGCATCCCAGAGCGGTTCTGAGATGTAGGCATTCAGGCCGGATTCGGTCTCTTCAAAGCTTTCAAAGCCAAGTTCTGAAAGGGCCGCAATAAAAATCTCCCGGGCTGGTTCAACCGGTTTCAGCTCGAGGGCGCAACACAGGTATCGCATTGGGAATATGGGTTACCCGAAGGCCTTGATAATGGCAATAAAATCATCGGCCACCAGGGAAGCCCCCCCGATAAGCCCGCCATCCACATCGGGTTTGGAAAAGATCTCCGCTGCATTGCCGGGTTTGACGCTTCCTCCATAGAGTATGGATATTCCTTCAGCCACGGATTCTGAACAGGCACCAGCCACCTGCTTGCGGATAAAAGCGTGCATTTCCTGGGCCTGCTCCGGGCTGGCTGTCTCCCCGGTCCCAATGGCCCAGACAGGTTCATACGCCAGTATGATCTGCTTCCAGGCGGTTTCCGGCAAGTCGAACAGGGCGTTCTTTAACTGGCGTTCCACCACCTCAAAGTGTTTTCCGTCATACCGGTCTGCCAGTTCTTCCCCGAAACAAAAGATGACGTTCATCCCTTTTTCAACGGCCTTGCCAACCTTTTTGGACAGCAGCTCATCATCTTCCCTGAAATAGGCGCGGCGTTCCGAATGCCCCAGAATGACCGTTTTTACCCCTACGGACAAAAGCATCTCAGCTGAGATTTCCCCTGTATAGGCACCGCTGTCCGCAAAATGCATGTTCTGAGCTGCCACTTCCACCGAAACGCCCTGGAGTAGTGCAACCGCTTCAGGCAGGTTCACAAAAGGCGGGGCTACCATCACGGACACACTGGTCCGTGGCAGGTTGGCTACAAGGTCCCTTAACAGGGACCGGGTCCCTTCCAGGTCCTGGTTCATCTTCCAGTTTCCGGCTACGATTTTCGTTCTCATAATTCTGCTGTTTTTATTTTTGACGTTCCTGAAATTCCCTGATTTCCTCCATAGTATATTGCCGGTACGGGACGCCCTCCAGAATTTCAAGAGCGTATTCCTCAATGGTTTGAGAGTATCCGGCTTCCTCCCGCCGGGTATTTACGTTTACAGGATCTTCAACGGGCCAGATCAGGCTGAACTCCTGGGGGGTCCCCCAAAAATACGTCATGGCCTGTGTCCCGTACCGCTGAGGCATCCCCCTGTTCATAAGAGAACGGTCCAGCATCATGGCGTAAAGCCGAAAAGGCAATTCTCCGGTTTCCGCGGCTATCTTGATCCGTGGGAGGAATTCCTCAATCCGGTCCGAATGCTGGATCACATACCAGGCGGAGAAGTTCGTCGGTTCCCCGACAAGGCTTTTTCCCGGGTAGCCGTATTGGGCAATTACCGAGTCGATAAAGACGATATTCTGCCAGTCGATCTGCCATTGTTTATTCCTATTATCCGGGCTCGTGTCCGACCTGTATTTCTGATCCTGGACCTGAATGCTGTCAAGGCTTTGCTTTAAGGGGTTCAGGTAGCGATCTCCCTCAGGGAGCTCCGGGGTTTTGAGGTCCGAAAGGTCATTGTAATGGACCTTTTGGACGATGGTACCCTTCTCCAGACGAAGCACGCCGGGATTGGAGCGGACTATTGTTTTCAGGGCTGTCATGTCGGTAAAATAGAAAGGAAATTTCAGATCAAACCGATCCCGGAGGGCATCCGTCTCCTCCCTGGAGGAGGCTGAAAGCCCTGCCACGGAATACCCCTTTTCCAGGGCTGTATCCGTGAGTTCCCTGATCGCAGCAAAGGCCTCACTCCTGCTTTTTGCCAGATCGTAAGCAATGACCAGCAGGACATTGGGCCGCTGCAGAATGTCAGATGCCAGGTCCACCCCATCGTACTCCATGGTCAGATCGTGGATCGGAGGTTCATACCCGGCCTGTACCTGACGCGTCCCTTCGAGGTCTATAAATTCCCCCTCCACCTGCGGGTAATCGCCCAGGGTAGTGATGATCTTTTCCTCCCCTCCTACCCTGAACTTCCAGTCGTATTCGTAGACGGGTTTGGGGGCGTCCCCGGGGATGCGCATGCTCTCTGGGATATTGGCCCCCGGATGATAGGGCCGGAAATCCACAACGGGAAGGTGGTTCAGTACATGATTCCCAAACCAGATACAGGCCAGCAAAGCAAGCAGTGTCGTCCACATCCGGAAACGAAGGGTCCCCAGGGGTGTAATGAATTTTTCACCTGCTAGAAGGATCAGGATCAGTACCAGCAGTATAACATCCTTGCCGAAGGACTGCCAGGGGGTCATTTTGACCGCGTCCCCGAAACAGCCACAATCGGTTACCTTGTTGAAATAGGCTGAATAGAAGGTCAGGAAGGTAAAAA
>SBFL01000317.1 GCA_006227965.1 Bacteroidota bacterium
CACATGTTCGCGCAACTGACAGGCACTGCCAAGGTACAATGGTCCCGGCATTCCCGGAAAAGGTAGCCGGAATAATCCGTCAAATTTTGGTTTAAAAGCGGTTTTCTGTTTACTTTTCACTTCCCAAAGGCAGGATCCGATAACCCCTGGATTGCTCCATGGTGTTGCAGGGACTGAGAGGGAAATCAACGTACCAGCATATAGGGAAAAATGAAAAAGGTATTCTGCATCGGTGAATTGCTAATCGACTTTGTGGCCGAAAACCAGGGCAATGACCTGAGCAAAGCCACCGTGTTTACGAAAAAGGCAGGGGGAGCTCCTGCCAATGTCGCCTGTGCGATTACCCGGCTGGGAGGAAAAAGCTCCTTTATAGGTTGCATAGGGGAGGACCCCTTTGGGAATTACCTGCTCGACGTCCTGCGGGAAAACAAGGTGGACACGACCTATTTACAGCGCTCGGAAACCTTTACAACGCTGGCCTTTGTATCCATTTCCAAAGACGGGGAACGGGATTTTGTCTTCAGCCGTGGAGCCGACCGTGAGTTGAAATACCTTCCCAAGGTCAAACAGGACTTCAAAAACAACATGCTGCACCTTGGTGCGGCCACTGCCCTGCTTGGAGGACCCCTGGAGTCGGCTTACGGCCATTATTTTTTTGATGGCCTTACCGAAAGGGCCTTCATTAGTTTTGATCCAAACTTCAGGCAGGATCTCTGGAAAAAGAGGGAAGCGGATTTTGTCAAAAAGTGCCTCCCTTTTATCGAAAAAGCCCATTTGTGCAAGTTTTCCCTGGAAGAGGCTGAACTGCTCAGCGGCCATAAGGATTTGGAAAAGGCCTGCGAGTCCCTTCACCAGATGGGGACCAAAGCCATCGTCATCACCCTGGGAAGCGACGGCACTTTCCTGAGCACATCCTCCCGGCAGGGGACCATCCCGAGCATCCCGGTTTCGGCAGTGGATACAACAGGAGCCGGGGATGCCTTCATCGGATGCCTGCTGTACCTGCTTTCCAGCCTGGAAGATCCGGAAAAAGCTGCCGACAATTACGACCTGCTTTCAGAAATGGTGCGCTCTTCCAATGCCGCCGGTGCCCTGACCACCACACAATTTGGTGCCATTCCCTCCCTTCCCGACCAGGATCAACTCAAGGCCGTTCTTAGATGAACCAGGCTTCCATACACCGCGCCCTTCAGGGCAGTTTGGAAAAGGACCCCACCAAAGGGGGGTTAGAACGCCTTTTCGAGAAAAGACTGGCAGCGAACTATACCCTCCTGCAACAGCTTTTCTTTGCCCTATACCCGGAATCTGGGCACCGCGATGCCTTCCTGAGATTGCAGAAAAAGCTCCATACGCTGTTCAGGACGCGCTCAAATGAATTGAAATTACAGGACCTTCGAAGGCTGGGGGAAGAGAACTGGTACCAGTCCGAAAGTTGGGTTGGGATGCAACTCTACGTCGACAGGTTTAGCGGAAACCTGCGGGGTTTGGAGGAAAAACTTCCATATTTTGAAAAACTTGGGGTGAATTTCCTCCATCTGATGCCCTTAAACACAAGACCCCAGGGACCCAATGACGGTGGCTATGCCGTTAGCAGTTATACGGAGATAGACCCCGCCTTCGGGAATGACGGGGATCTTGGCAGGCTCACCTCCAAATTCCGCGAAAAAGGGATCTGCCTGATGCTGGATTTCGTCGTGAATCACACCTCGGATGAATTTCCCTGGGCCGAAAGGGCCCGCAAAGGCGAGGCTGAATACCAGGCCTATTACCACACCTTCCCGGACAGAAGCATCCCCGACCAGTATGAAGAGAGCCTGCCGGAGATATTTCCGGAAACAGCCCCGGGAAATTTTACCTATATCCCTGAAATGGACCGGTGGGTTATGACGGTTTTCAACCCGTATCAGTGGGATCTGAACTACACCAACCCAAACGTATTCCTTTCCATGCTGGAAAACCTGGTCCTGTTGGCCAACAAGGGGGTGGATGTCGTTCGGTTTGATGCCCTTGCGTTTCTCTGGAAAAAGATTGGGACGGATTCCCAGAACCTCCCTGAAGCCCACAGGCTGGTTTCCCTGTTCAGGCTTTGCCTGCAGGTAGTGGCACCAGGTGTTATCATTCTTGCCGAAGCTATCGTTGCCCCGGATGAAATCGTCAGGTATTTCGGGGAAGGCCCTCTTAAGGGCAACGAATGTGAAATCGCCTACAACGCTACCTTAATGGCATGCCTCTGGAATTCCGTGGCGACCAGGAAGACCCTGTTGCTTAACCGGAGCCTGCGATCTTTGCCTCCAAAGCCGGATTCCTGCACCTGGATTAACTACATCCGCTGCCACGACGACATCGGACTCGGTTTTGAAAATGCCCATATTGCCGCCCTGGGATGGGATCCAGGGATGCACCGAAGGTTCCTGCTGGACTATTTCTGCCAGCGCCTGGACTGGTCTCCCGCAAAAGGAGTTGCTTTTATGTATAACCCCCTGACCGGGGACGGGCGGATTACCGGAAGTACCGCTTCCCTTCTCGGCCTGGAGAAAGCCCTCGAGTATAAGGATCCTCAAGGTGTAAGGGATGCAATATCAAAAATAATGATGCTCTACGGGATTATCTTTGCTTCCCCGGGGATCCCCCTGGTTTATGCAGGAGATGAAATAGGGATGCTGAACGACTATTCCTATGCCCGGGACCCTGATAAATTGGATGACAGCCGGTGGGTCAACCGCCCTGTGCACGACTGGGAAACCGTTGCCGGACTGGAGGCAAGGGATACGCCGGCGTCGGAGATCTACCGCGGCATCCGGAACCTGGTCTCACTGCGCAGGAAGCTTCCGGTCCTGGCCGACCAAGACAACACCCTTGTCCACGAATCGGGAAACGACCACCTTTTCGTTTTTGAACGGGGAGCCGGCGGGGCCGACAGCCTGCTTGTGATTGCAAATTTTGATGCGCACCCCCAGGTCGTAAACGCCTCCTGGCTATCAGCGCTGGGCTACGTTGGAAAGGGGGCATACAGGAACCTGATCAGCGGGGCGTCCAAGAGCATCCGAAGCGGCCTGCTGGAATTGGCGCCCTTTGAACTCCTTTGGCTCGCAAAAGTATAAATCAGTTATAACGGACCTTTCGGAGAATTCGCAGCGCTTCCTTAAGGGATTGATAGGCAACGGAGTCTTTCTTTTTAAGCCATGAACGGGCCTGCTGCATGAGTTCGCCCGCCTCTTCGAATCCGTTGAGGTAGCAAATCAGTGAAGTGGCCGGAAACCTCCTCAGATCTGCCTTTTCCGAGGGTTTCAGGTTTATTCCCTGCTGCGCCTTCTTAAAGAGCGCCTTATTGGTGTTCAGGATATGATGAAGTGTCTTGCGGTCGTAATGGGGTGGTTCAAAAATGAGTTTCCCCAGGATCTGATAGGTCCCGTTGTCTGCAAACCGGATGGAAACCTCCTCCAGCGGATAATACCGTTTTTGTTCCCCCAGGCCCAGGTAGACATATTCGGTGATGTTGAAGGAGTCTGCATCAAAGGATATGGAAACCTCATCCAGGGTTGAATAGAACAGTTTTACCTGCTCGTTGATCAGCTCAATATCAACACGTGAAAAGTATTCGGTATCCTTTACTTTTTTCTGGTTCCCAGCCCAGCAGACGACAAATTGCTCCTTGAATACCTTGTAGGAACTGGTCAGGTCCCTATGCCGTTTGTTCAGGAAGTCGATTACCCCATCCAGGGTGAGTTCTATGTTGTTTCGCGCGTGTTTTTCTATTTCCGAAACGGTCCCTGAATTAGTATCCGCAAGGGCAATATCGAAGTTCTTCGGCATGCTGATACTCCCGTCACGGAAGAAAACGGATCCCCCGTAGTACTTCCAGATATTCCGCCGAAGGGCGCAGACCTTTCCGGAAGAGGTGATCGTGACAAGGCCCACCACCTTGTCTTCCGGCAGGTGTGGAAACAGTACATTTTCGTAGGAAATAAGCGGGGGGTTTTCAAGGTAGGCATTCACCAGGTTCTGGATCTTGCTGTCGTCAAAGAAATCCACCCCGATAATCTCATTGTCTGCATCCTCCACACCGATGACAATGTAGGAACGATTGCCGGGATTGCTGTTGGCAAGGGCACAGACATGCTTCAGGAATTTGGCCTTTCCTTCTCTTTGACTTATGTCGATAAACCGCTTCTTGTCATAAAACCTGTTCTCGTCGTTATGAGCGAGCAGGTTTTTTATCAACAGTCTTTTATTGATCATGTGAACTTCCGCACAATGGTACTACTTGCCTGATCCGTCGGCATTACCACCAGGTCTGCGATATTTACATGCCAGGGCCGGCTGATTACAAAATAGATGATCTCCGCAATGTCTTCCGGGGTCAGGGGCTGGTAACCCTTGTATACGCTCTCAGCCCGCCGGGTATCCCCTTTGAAACGCACCTCGCTGAATTCCGTTTGCACCAGCCCGGGGTTAACAGCCCCTACACGTACCCCGTGGGCATTCAGGTCGATTCGGAGCGCCTGGTTGATCGCATCCACGGCGAATTTGCTCGCGCAGTAGACATTCCCTTTGGGGTATACCTCTTTCCCGGCCGTTGAACCGATATTGATGATGTGGCCGCGTCCGTCTTTAAGAAGGGAGGGCAGCAGGGCCCGGGTTACGTACAGCAGTCCTTTGACATTGATGTCGATCATGGCATCCCAGTCATCCAGGTTGCCCTGGTCAATCAGGTCCATTCCATGTGCATTCCCGGCATTGTTTATCAGGATGTCCACTTCCCGGAAATCCGGAGGAAGGGACTCCACTGCCCGAAAAACAGCGTCCCGGTCACGGACATCAAAACTCAGGGTATGAAGCTTTGCTCCCCACTCATCTTTCAGGGCGGCCAGCCGTTCCTCCCTCCGGCCGCAGGCAACAATGCGGCATCCTTTTTCGGCGAGCAACCGGGTGGTTGCCCTTCCAATGCCGCTGCTCGCTCCGGTAATAAAAACAGTCTTATCCATAGATTGGGTTTTCAAGGTACTTTATGGCCCTGACTGGCCTCCAGCATGGAAAACCAGTCTTCGAGCTCCAGTTCGACAGAAAGGGCCTCACAGGATTCCCTCAGGCGTTCGGGCAGGGTCGTGCCCACCACCGGGTGTATCCCGGCAGGATGGCGAAGCAACCATGCCAGTAGCATTTGGCTCTCCGATGCCCCGTATTTCTCAGTCAGCGGCCCTATGCATTCACGGATTCTTTCTGTCCGGGCATCGGAATCCCTGAAATAGGCCCCCAGCGGACTCCAGGACATAGCCAACCGCCTGCTGGTAATGCAATCATCCAGGGTGCCGTCCCAAAGGGCCTTATCGGCTGTAAGGGAGCACTCAAACTGATGGGCCTCCACAGGAACTGCGGATTCGATCAGCCGGATCTGAGAGGGGGTGAAGTTTGACACCCCGAAGGATTTCACCTTTCCGGAGTCCTTCAAAGCCGCAAAAGCAGCGGCAACCTCCTCCGGGTCCATAAGCGGGCTCGGGCGGTGCAATAAGAGCAGGTCGAGGTAATCGGTCTTCAGGTTCCTCAGAGAAGCGGTTGCCGAGTGCAGGATGTAATCCGCGCCGTATTCGTAGTGTTTGACGCGGACCGGCCTGGCTTCGGAAATATACTGAATTCCGCATTTGCTGATCAGCTGAATGGAATCCCTTTGGACCCCGCTTTGGGAGAAGGCCTTCCCGAACTCGGTTTCGGTAGTGTAGCCTCCGTAAATGTCGGCGTGGTCAAAGGTGGTAATGCCCATATCGAGACAGGCACGGATCAGACCAGCCATCTCAGCCGAAGAAAAACGTTTACCTCCCTGTCCCCAGGTCATTGTTCCGGCTATAATTCTCGAGTAATATACAGGGGTTTTCATACCTCGTGAAAATAGCAAGAAAATCCCTTAAAAGCATCATAAAACTGGGGGGTCTACGGTATTTTTAACCAATCGTTAACAGGCTGTCACTAAATAAATTTTCAATTTGCGAGGTGCAATTGACCAACGATTTGAAAAACAATTACTAAACCCTTTTTATGGAAGAAACGAGGACGGTTGACATCAGCGCTGTAAATGAAAAAATATCCGAGGAAAGTGCCTTTATAGATCTGCTCGTGAAGGAAATGGACAAAACCATTGTGGGCCAGCGACACATGATCGACCGGCTGCTCATCGGGTTGCTCGGACAGGGACACATCCTTCTTGAAGGGGTTCCGGGACTTGCCAAAACCCTCGCAATCAACACGCTTTCCCGTGCGGTGAAAGGTAGTTTCTCCCGAATCCAGTTCACCCCGGATTTATTGCCGGCAGACGTTATCGGAACACTTATTTACAATATCAAGGAAAACGATTTTTCCATCAAGAAAGGTCCGATTTTCGCCAACTTCATTCTGGCGGACGAAATCAACAGGGCACCTGCCAAAGTACAGTCCGCCCTGCTGGAGGCCATGCAGGAGCGACAGGTTACCATCGGGGACGAAACCTTCCCCCTGGACGAGCCCTTCCTGGTTATGGCCACCCAGAACCCGGTGGAACAGGAAGGAACTTACCCGCTCCCGGAGGCTCAGGTAGACCGTTTCATGCTCAAGACCGTGATTGATTACCCGAAGATGACCGAGGAGCAATTAATCATGCGCCAGAATCTCAAAGGGGGCACACCGGACATCCGTCCTGTTGTAAGCCTGAAACAAATCCTCAGGGCGCAACAGGCAGTGCGGGAGGTCTACATGGATGAAAAAATTGAAAAGTACATCCTGGACATTGTCTTTGCGACCCGCTATCCGGAGAAGTACAATCTGTCAGGCCTAAAACCTCTGATCAGCTTCGGGGCCTCTCCCCGGGGAAGCATCAATATGGCCAGTGCTGCCAAGTGCTATGCTTTTATCAAGCGGAGGGGATACGTGGTACCCGAGGATGTGCGGGCTGTAGTACACGACGTCCTGCGTCACAGGATCGGAATTACGTACGAGGCCGAGGCGGAAAATGTGACCTCTGAGGAAATTATCAACCGGATCATAAACGAGATCGAGGTCCCATAGGGGTTCTGCCCGGCATTCTGAAATACTGCCGCCTGACTTCAGGCCGAAATTACCCGTGAACTGCCATGGACACTAAAGAACTTTTAAAGAAAGTCCGAAAGATCGAGATTAAGACGCGCCGTCTTTCCGATCATATCTTTGGAGGGGAGTATCACTCAACTTTCAAGGGCAGGGGGATGACGTTCAGTGAAGTGCGCCAATACCAGTACGGGGACGATGTGAGGAGTATTGACTGGAATGTCACAGCCCGCTATAATGAGCCCTTTGTCAAGGTGTTCGAGGAAGAACGGGAACTCACCATGATGTTGATGGTGGACGTAAGTGGTTCCGAGTTCTTCGGTACCGTGGACCGGTTCAAGCGGGTCGTTCTCACCGAGATTTCCGCTACCCTTGCTTTTTCTGCCCTGCAGAACAATGACAAGGTCGGCCTTATTTTGTTTTCAGACGAGGTTGAACTGTTCATCCCGCCCAAAAAAGGGAAAAGCCATGTCCTTAGGATCATTAGGGAACTGCTGGAATTCGAGCCGAAAAGCCATCAGACCGATATCTCGGGCACCCTTAAGTTCCTTTCCAATGTTTTGAAGAAGAAATCAATCGTTTTTGTCCTCTCGGATTTCATGTCGGCTGATTACGAACACAACCTCAGGATCACGGGAAGGAAACACGATTTGACCGGAATACGGGTATATGACCCAATGGAACAGGAGCTGCCTGATCTCGGAGTAGTTTCAATGAGGGATGCGGAAACCGGACAGGTCCGCTGGATAAACACCCATTCACGTAAGATCCGTGACGCCTATTCCCGCCATTACGGGCAACAGGTAAACTATTTCCGTGAAACATTTGCCCGGGCCGGATGCGGGCAACTGGACTGTCGCGTGGACGAAAGCTATGTAAAGAAGTTGCTGGGATATTTCAAACAAAGGGCCTGATGTCAAAGGAGGGGATTTTAAGTTGGACAGGAGTACTGGGGAGTTTACGCTTGCCCTTGCTTGCCTTTGTCCTGGTTTTCCCGGCACCGAAGTTTGCCCAGCAGGCACCCATGATTTCTTCGGGTGTGGATACGGCTTCCATCCGCATCGGGGAGCAAATCCACTGGACGGTAGCCGTGGAAGTAGACTCCACCGACCTTGTGATTTTTCCGGAAGGACAAACCTTCTCCCCCCTGGAAACGGTGGAGGCGTTTACAACGGATACCACCCGAAAAAACAGTCGGATACTCCTGCAGAAAACCTATGCCCTGACCCAGTTCGATTCTGGAGCATACCTGCTGCCCACCCAGCGCATTGATATCAATGGAAAGGGATATTTTACTGATTCCCTGCTGATCTCCGTAGCATCGGTCCCGGTAGATACGGTCAACCAGAAAATGTACGACATAAAGCCCATGATGGGGGTGGAGGCGAACCGTTTTGGATGGCTAAAATGGCTTGGATTTGGCCTCCTTGGCGCACTATTGGCAGGGGCGCTCTACTGGTACGTCTTACGTAAGAAACCACTTACAGAGGAGGCGCAGCAGGCTCTGTTGCCTCCGTACGAGCGGGCCCTTAAAGAGCTTAAGCGCCTGGAGGCTTCCAGGTACCTCATACAGGATGAATTCAAACAGTATTACACAGAACTCACGGACATCGTTCGGGCCTACCTGGAGGAAGAGGTGCACATAAGCGCCCTGGAAAGCACCACGGCCCAGCTCCTCGACAAGCTGGAATTGCTCCGGGACTCCGGCAAGCTAGACCTGGAAGAAGATACCCTTATACAATTCAGGAAGATCCTGGAGACCGCAGACCTTGTCAAATTTGCCAAATCGAAACCCCCGGTACAGAAGGCGGAGGATGACCGCGCCAGCATAGAGCAAATTGTCCGCAAGACCAAAGAAGCCCTGCCGGAACCCACGGAAGAAGAATTGTTGCAGCAGGAAGAATACCGGGCCGAAATCGCCGCCAGGGAAAGGCGTAAAAAAATTCGTGTTGCGGGCGTTGCCGCAGCGGGCATCCTGCTGGTTTCCATCCTGGGGTCCGTAGGGTATTTCGGGTTTCAGAATGTAAAGGATTATTTGCTGGGGAATCCCAGTAAATCCCTTCTGGAAGGTGAGTGGAT
>SBFL01000219.1 GCA_006227965.1 Bacteroidota bacterium
AATGCACAACACTCCCCGGGATTACCAGCACCTAACAAGGATAACATTACCCTAAAGAAAATGGACCATTACTCTCCCTACGCAGGAAGAAACTTCCCGGCAAGTGTATTTTGGGGGGATACCCACCTGCACACAGGTATGTCCATGGATGCAGGTGCCTTCGGGGCACGTCTAAAACCTGAGGACGCCTATCGGTTTGCTTCCGGAGAAGAGCTTACCTCTTCTACCGGTTTACAGGTAAAATTGTCCCGCCCCCTGGACTTTCTGGTTGTAGCGGACCACTCTGATAATATGGGCTTTTTTCCCCGTCTGTACGATGGAGAACCTGATATGCTGAAAGATCCAACAGGAAAAAGATGGTATGAGATGGTGCGCAAAGGAGGCCAGGAAGGGGTCCAGGTTGCCGTAGAGGTGATCGAAGGATTCTCCCAGGGGACCTTCCCCCCTGCCCTGGAATCAAGACCGGGTGATCCTGCCTACCAATCTGCCTGGGAACTGACGATGAATGCCGCTGAAAAATACAACAACCCGGGAACCTTTACGGCATTTATAGGATATGAATGGACCTCCAATACGGCTGGAAACAACCTGCACCGGGTAATTGTCTACAGGGATGACATGGACAAAGCAAGCATGGCACTTCCTTATACCACGCTTAAGCCCCAAGGCAGTGACAACCCAGTTGATCTCTGGAAATGGATGGAGGCCTATGAAAACAAATCCGGAGGGAATGTACTGGCTATTGCACACAACGGAAATCTCAGTAATGGGATCATGTTTCCGGTTGTGGATTCCTTTACGGGAAGGGAACTTGACAAGGCGTACGCAGAGACACGGCTAAAATGGGAACCGCTCTATGAAGCCACCCAGATTAAAGGAGATGGAGAAACACACCCCTTCTTATCCCCTAATGATGAATTTGCAGATTATGAAACCTGGGACCAGGGAAATCTCGATCTTTCCGTTCCCAAGCAAGACGCCATGCTCCAATATGAATATGCCAGGACGGCCTTGCAAACAGGGCTGCAACTTGAACAAAAAATTGGTGCCAACCCCTACAAATTTGGAATGATCGGTTCCACAGACAGCCACACAGGCCTGGCTACTGCCCAGGAGGATAACTTTTTCGGTAAACACGCAGGCACCGAACCCAGTGCCCAGCGCTACCAGCACCCCATGGCTAAAACTGCCAATGGATCCTATGAAAGTTGGGAGATGGTCGGTTCGGGCCTGGCGGCAGTGTGGGCACGGGAAAATACCAGGGAAGCCCTGTTTGATGCCATGATGCGCAAGGAAACCTATGCGACTACCGGTTCGCGGATGCTGGTGCGCTTCTTCGGAGGCTGGGATTTCACAGCGGCAGATGCCATGAACCGGTTGCCGGCCGATGTCGGGTATGTTAAGGGGGTGCCCATGGGCGGGGACCTGCCAGCCGCTCCCGGTGCCAATGCAGCTCCGACCTTCCTGGTGGCAGCCCTGAAGGACCCGCTCTCTGGCAACCTGGACCGCATACAGATCGTGAAAGGCTGGGTAGATGCCGGAGGAAACCGGCAGGAGAAAGTGTACAATGTGGTCTGGGGAGATGCCGACAAACGTAAACCCGGTCGCAATGGAAAACTCCCGGCGGTAGGAAATACCGTGAATGTAAAGGAAGCTACCTGGACCAATACCATCGGAGATCCTGAACTGATCGGTGTATGGAAGGATCCGGATTTCGATCCTGAATTACCGGCTGTCTATTATGCGCGCGTCATGGAAATTCCCACGCCTAGGTGGACCGCCTACGATGCAAAAAAATATGGAATTACCATGCCCAAAGAGGCTGAAATGACGACCCAGGAACGAGCCTACACCTCTCCTATCTGGTATTCACCTAAATAGGGATTTGTCAGCCAGAAGCAGACCTCACTGAAAAAGAGAGCCCGAAAGCAAACACTTTTGGGCTTTTTTTAGTATGTATGTTAATTGCCAAACTCCCGCCTAAAAAGACCTGTTTGATTTTTGCGGGAAAGCCCGCTACCTTGGTTAAGGGGGGGGATGGGGCTACCCCCGGTTACTATTCACAATCCGGGCTGTATGTGTCCTCCTCATCCTTGGTCCAGGATGCCGGGATGTTCTGAAGTTGTTCCGGGCTTACCTGTATACATGTGAGCGGGTTACCCTCGATCTTGAATTCATTGAATGTTGGAAGTGGCAGGGTGGAAACATCTATTGCGGTGATCTGGTTATTGGCCAGATCCAGAAGTTGAAGGGTGGTATACTCCGTGACTTTCAGGGTGGTGAGTTGGTTGCCGGAGGTTCCCAGCTTTTCAATATTCGGGTTGTTTCCGATCACCAGCTGGGTAAGTTGGTTGTTTTCAGCCCATAAAAACAACAAATTCCTGTTCCCGCTGATATTCAATGTCTTCAGTGCATTGCCCCTGACATTCAGATCAAGAAGGGCCTCAAAGTCCTCAATTCCGGTGAGGTCCTCAATCCCTTTGCTTGAAACATTCAGGTTTTGGATAAATTCGATATTGGAGGTCAACACGGATCCATCTACGGCATCATCCAGATTCAGGGCAACCAGGGCTGACTCAAAATTCGAGTCTGGAATGGAAGTGCGCGCTTGCGGAACCGGAGTGTTATCTCCAGGGTCGGATTCAGAATCATTGCTGCAGGAAAAGAGCGCCAATGAAGCGCAAAACAGGAATACCGAATAGTTTTTCATAGAATTTTTGATTTAAAGATACGAAACTTCCGACGCCCGTTCTGTGTTTCAGTCTGGTTGGATTTAATCGGGAACCCTGAAGATGAATCCCTGACCGTGGACATTTTCGATAAGGATGTGCGGATCCTTCTCAAGTAGTTTCCTCAGTCGGGTAACGAAGACGTTCAGGCTTTTTCGATTGAAATAGTCATTGCGTCCCCAAATCCGCTTGAGGATATCGGCATGACTGCTCAGCCTGTTTCTGTTCTTATAAAGATAGGTCAGCAATTCGCTTTCCCGGCTGGTGAGGGAAATCTCCTCCCCGTCCAGAAGGAGGCACTGGTTGCGAAGGTCGTACTGATAGCGGCCTATGGAAGGGGTTTCCTCCTCCAGGCCCCGGGTGGTCTTTAACCTGGAAAGGAGGGATTCTATGCGCACCACGAGCTCTTCCTCATCGATGGGTTTCTTTAAATAATCAACTGCACCTACCGAAAAACCTTTCAACACGTCGATCTTCATTGATTTGGCGGTAAGAAAAAGAAAAGGGATGCGGGGGAAGCGATCATGGATTTGCTCCCCCAGGGAGAACCCATCCAAATCCGGCATCATAACATCCAGGATCAGCAGGTCAAAAGACTGTTCCTCCAGCAGG
>SBFL01000243.1 GCA_006227965.1 Bacteroidota bacterium
CAACCGGTAATAGGGAAAGCGGAAATCAGCTTCGCTGAGGATGTCCAGATATGCAGCCGCCTCCAGGGAGGGGGAAATGGACTCATGAAGGAGCAATTCCCTGAAATTCTCAAACTGGATCAGGGTGGAAGTTTCCGGATCCTGCCTGGTCAATTGCAACAGGCTGTCACATTTCGAATTGGCAATACTGTCTCTGATCAGGTTCCTGAAACGCGGTCCGAAATAACGGTCCACCGGCCGGACAAGATCCTGTCCGGAGGCAATCCGCTGCAATAATCCGCGGTAGTCATCATTACTGGCCGCCAAAAGCCCTTCGGCAACCAGTTCCGTTTCAAAAACGACCATAAGGCTGTCCAGCGACCTCCCGTCATCCGGGAAAGAAGCTCGGATACATTGGAAGATCTCTTCCTCCGAAGTTGGTTTCTGCCCATGGGCCATTAGGGGCCCAAGGGCAAAGCAGAGGATTAAAAGCAGTCTTTTGATTCTTGTCATTTTAAAAAAAGCGGCTAGAACGCCTGCATGAAGATAGGAATTTTCAGGGGTGGTCCGGCCCCGATTTCCGCTGAAATCCCCAAAGATTCGTTGTTGTAGAATGCATATTTTCCCAAAAGGTAAAATCCCCGGGGATGGACCGGGTGTTTGGAGGGGGTGATTGAATGATGCAGGGAGTTGGGGTAATTTGTGGATGGGGGAGGGGGATTTCCCCCAACGTCAACGTATGCCTTTCAAATACCACTTTTTCATTAGTAACCAATGACTACCGTTCCATCCCCGGTTGCCGGATCTCAAAGCCCTCTGCCCTCTTGGCGGCGTCTACCTGCTTTTTGACATCTTCCAGAAGGGACTTTGCATTATAGATGATCCCATCCTTTATGGTGTATTTCACTCCCCCAACCCGGACCACCTGGTTGTCCTCCGTGAGTTTGATTGCCCCGGTTCCGTAGAGTACCTTCAGATTTTCCAGGGGGTTTTCCTCCACAATCACCAGATCCGCCAGTTTCCCGGGGGCCACCGTTCCTATTTCACTGTCGAATCCGAGGGCTTCAGCCCCGCTCAGTGTAGCCGCCCGAATGATTTCCAGAGGGTGAAACCCGGCTTCGCGAAGAAGCTCCATTTCACGTATATAGGCAAACCCATAGAGTTGGTAGATAAAACCTGAATCTGAACCTACAGTGACGCGCCCGCCGCGATTCTTATACTCATTGATAAAGTTCATCCAAAGGGGGTAATTTTCCTTCCAGGCCACCTCCTGTTCCGTACCCCAGTAATGCCAGTAGGAGCCATGGGATACCTTGCTGGGCGAATAGAATCGCCAGAGCGAGGGGAGGGTATAGGTCTCGTGCCATTCTGCCCGCCGTGCCCGGTGCAGATCCCTGCTGGCCTCATAGATGTTGAAAGTAGGGTCCAGGGTAAAATCAAGGGCAAGCAGTTCCTCCATTACCGCATTCCAGTGATCGGAATATGGAGGTGCCGCCTGTTTCCAGAGCCTCCCGGCTTCTTCAAACCGGTTTTGTTCGTTCTGATAATTATAATCCAGTGGATAGTCCTGTAACGTACGGTCTTCAAAAAGGGCTTCCGGGAGACCATACCAGTGCTCCATGCTGGTGAGTCCGGCCCTGGCTGAGTGCAGCACATTCCAGCGGGCTACATCCAGTTGGGCGTGGTGACAGGCAGACCTCAGCCCGATCTTCCTGTTTTCATCCAGGGCGGCGCTCATGATCTCAGGGGGCGCCCCGAAGAATTTAATCCCATCAGCCCCATTTTTGGCGTTCTGACGCACCCATTCCCGTGCCTGTTCCGGGGAACTGATCGGGTCTTCACTGCCCTGCCCGAAACCTGTATACACAAAAAGGCGCGGAGCAATGATACTGTTGGCAGCACTTTTCCGTTTAAGGTCCATTGAAAAATCCACACCCCTGCCACCTGGTTCGCGAACCGTGGTGATCCCGTGCCCCATCCAAAGCTTGAAAACGTAATCGGGTTCTGCCCCCTGGGCAGTGCCTCCTATATGTCCGTGCATGTCCACAAATCCGGGGAGGACATACATGCCTGCAGCCTGCAGTTCCCGTCCGCCCGCCTTGAGTTTTGGCCGGTCCTCGGGATCAATCGCCACCCCGGGATAACCGACCACGGCAACCCTGACGATGCGGTTCTTTTCGATGACGATATCCACGGGCCCCCGTGGGGGAGCTCCGTTACCGTTAATCAGTGTAGCCCCGCGGATTATGAGATGGTCATAGGGCCCTTCGGAAAGGTTGTTCTGACCGAATGCGATCCCTGTCATCAGCAGGATCGGGAACAGGAAAGTTGAGAATCTGTACATCTTTTGGAATTTGGCCCCCCGTAACTATCGGGATGGATTTATTTGTTACTCCGGAACATTGATATGTTCTCCTAAAAACAACGCATTTAAAAACAACCGGTTGGTGCCATACCAGGAACCCCTGAAATTTGGGTTGTCCGCAAATAAAACCACACGTCCGCTTCCGAGCCTGCTTACCAGCACGGATGCGGATCTGTCCAGGAATTCTTTCCGGTTTTTAGCGCTTAAAAACCCGTCTATGTGCGCATCCTCAGCGTACTTTGCGACCGTGGAGTAGGCATTTTTACTGGGGCTTAGCCAGACCTCATTATTCTTGTAAACCGGAATCTCGGTGTTTTGGTAGCCGAAGGCCAGGGGGTGTGTCAGGTCGAGCTCCGCCTTCAGGATGACCCCGCCAACCCGTTCCTTCCCGATGTTTTCAGGGGCATCCACATAGGGTTTCCGATCCGTTATTTTTGTAGAATCGCGGACCTCCTCTAGCAGCTCTTCTTTTACCCATTTTTGGGAAATGGCATACCGGGCACCCCCTGCAATAGTTATCAGGGTATTCCCCTCAGACACCCAGTTGGTGATGCGCTCCCGTTGTTTTTCATCCAGGTTATACCTTCCGCTAACCATGACCAGGGTATTGTATTTTTTCAGATCGGCCCCGTTGAAGTCCCGCAAGGGGATCTTCGTGATGGGCATATGGACCCGTGTATCCAGCAGGTGCCAGACCTCCCCCGCCTCGTATGAACGCACCCCCTCCCCGATGAGCATGGCGGCCTTAGGCTGCTCAATGGCCTGTATATAGCGGCTTCCCAGGTCAATCCCATTCAGGTGGTATCCTGATCTTACCGCATAAGCGGGGACCTGCAGGTCCTGTTGGGCTTCCAGCAGGATTTCGTGTACTTCTTCCGATGATTTCTTCTGCAGGGAAACCGGGATTACAAGGGTACCGTATGAAAAGGATTTTTCCTTCCCGCTGATCCCCGTAGTGAAAGGCTTGAAAGAGCTAGCCAG
>SBFL01000312.1 GCA_006227965.1 Bacteroidota bacterium
GTTTATCTCTTTATACTTACTCTTTTCAATTGGCTTTAAAGGGGGGCAGGAATTATCGCACAGCCCTTACGATCTGGAAATACTCTGGTCGCTGCTCTTCGGCATCTTCCTGGCGGTATTTGTTCCCACATATTCCTACTTCATCCTCCGAAGGCGTTTCAGCGTTGCCAATTCCGGTGCCATTGCCGCTTCCTATGGTTCGGTTAGCGCAGTTACCTTTGTGACTGCTATTTCCTTCCTGGAACTCGAACAAATAGCTTACGGAGGCCATATGGTGGCTGTCATGGCCCTGATGGAAGCACCCTCCATCGTGGTGGGCGTGTTGATGATCGCCATTTTCGACAAAAAAAACGGGTGCGCCCTACCACTACCAAAGGTGTTCAGGCATTCGGTCACCAACGGAAGCGTGCTGCTTATCCTGGGCAGCCTTTTAATCGGGTTCCTGGCAAGTGAACATCAGGCGGAAGGAATTGCACCTTTTACGACAGATATCTTCAAGGGATTTTTGGCAGTCTTCCTGCTGGACATGGGCATTACCAGTGGTGGTGAACTCTCTGCCCTTGTGAAAAAAGGGTGGTTTGCCCTGGTCTTTGCCCTCCTGATACCCCTGGTAAACGGGTGCATTACGGCAGCCGTCTCCTCCGCCTTCATAACCGAACCGGGAAATCGCTTTCTCTTTGCCATCCTAGCGGCGAGTGCTTCCTACATCGCCGTTCCCGCAGCCATGCGCCTGGCAGTCCCACGTGCAAACCCCAGCCTGTACCTTCCCATGGCACTGGCTATTACCTTCCCCTTCAACATTACCCTTGGCATGCCCCTGTACCTTCAGATCATTCAGACCATCCATTAAGGACTCCCACAATTTAACATAGACAATATGACCAAAATCATATTTACACCCCCTAAAGCGGCGTACATTGTTAAAGATTTATTAATTAACAGCCAAAATCAACAGCCATGCAAGTCAAAAAGAATCCCAAGGCCGACTTGAATCGAGATAGCGGGCTTTATTTTGTGATAGGCCTGACTATCGTGCTTTTCGTTACATGGAGAGCGCTGGAGTACAAAAGCTATGACAGTGTCCAGGACGACATTGTTCAGCTTTTTGACACGGACAACCTCGATGAGGAGGTTCCGAAGACAGAAGTTATAATAACCGCACCACCCCCTCCCCCTCCTGCCGCCCCTGAGGTAATCGAAGTGATCGAGGACACGGAAGAGATGGAAGAAACTATTATTGAAAGTACCGAGACCAGCCAGGAAACGGTGATTGCAGAAATTGATCTGGATGCCTCCGACATTAACCTTGAGGAGGAAGAGGAAGAAATTATCGTCCCGTTTGCGATAATTGAAGAAGTTCCTGTTTTCCCTGGTTGTGAGAATGCCACTAATAAAAAGGCCTGCTTCAATGAAATGATTCAGAAACATGTGCAAAAAAACTTCATGTATCCCAAAACAGCTGAAGAACTGGGGATTGAAGGAAGGGTATTTGTGCAGTTTGTCATTGGTCGTGACGGCAATATCGCTAAAATTAGAACCCGCGGTCCGGACCCATCACTGGAAAAGGAAGCACACCGCATTATAGCTACCTTACCCCAGATGATTCCCGGCCGTCAGCGAAAAAGGGCCGTAAGCGTTCCCTATAGTATCCCAATTAACTTCAGGTTGATGTAACTTTAGGGCAAAGCCTTTAAAGTTGTGTGGACAGGAATAGGAATCGCACTTTACATACTGATTGCAATATCGATTGTTGTTAGCCTCCTACTGAATGGTATCCGACCCTCGAAGACATTGGCTTGGCTGTTAGCCATCTTCACCATCCCAGTAGGAGGCATCCTTTTGTATCTTATGGTTGGTCGCAACCGTCGAAAGCAAAAGGTGTACACCCGGCATACCAGACTTCCCGAACCGCCCCATTCGGGCTCACAACCCAGCGTACCGCCCCTGAGCCCGCGGATGGGACAAATCCGGACGCTTATCGAAAAACATTCGGGATTCCCACTTTCTACTGACAATGAACTGGAGCTGCTCAAGGACGGGGAAAATACCTTTAAACGCATTTTCGAAGCCCTTCAGGCAGCAGAGGAAAGCATTCATGTGCAATACTACATCTTCGAAGAAGGGGAACTGGCCGACCGCCTGCTGGAACTGTTCGTCCGGAAGGAAGCTGCCGGCGTTGAAGTACGCCTTATCTATGACAGCATTGGCAGTCTTTCCCTGAGCAGGGGGTACTTGAAACGCCTGCGGAATGCAGGGATCGAAGTTCATAACTTCCTTCCCTACCGATTTGGAAAATTTCTGACTTCCCTGAATTATCGCAACCACCGGAAGATCATTGTGGTGGATGGTAAAATAGCCTTTACCGGGGGTATCAATATTTCGGATAAATACCTGAAAGGAGACCGGTATCTGGGAATGTGGCATGATATGCACCTGATGGTAAGGGGTCATGCGGCCCATCAGCTGGACGCGGTTTTCATCAATGACTGGGAGCTGGTGAGTGGGAAACGACTCGAAATCAAGGCCCCCGCCTATAAGACCCCCCCCGGAAGCAACCGGGTTCAAATCCTTGCCACAGGCCCGGATGACGATTTTCCACTTATGGAACAACTTTATTTCTCCCTCATCAACAGTGCGCGTTCCCACATTTATATCACCAACCCCTATATTATCCCCAGTCATGCCATCATGACTGCCCTTCATACTGCGGCCCTGAGCGGCGTCGACGTCCGCCTGATGGTCTCAGCCCAGGCGGACAGCGCAGTGGTCACCTGGTGCGTTCGTTCCTATTTTCAGAGGTTCCTCAGAGCGGGAATTCGCATTTTCCTCTATCCGGAAGGGTTCCTGCACAGCAAGATCATCACCGTGGACGACGCCATGTGCACTATAGGAACCGCCAACGTGGACGACAGGAGTTTCCAGCATAACTACGAGGTCAATGCGGTGATCTACCAATCAGGCACTGCCCGGGAATTGCGAAATTACTTTGAAGCGGACAGCAAAAAGAGCATCGAACTGGAGTACGATACTTTTCGCCAAAGGCCCTGGAGATACCGGCTGGCGGAAGGAGCCGCCCGCACCGTCAGCCCGTTGTTGTAATCCCCGACTCAAAAGGAAGGGTGCCCAATGATCAATTGCCTGCTTTCCAGGGAGGATATCAGAAGCCTGACGTACTTGCGAATGATCTTGTTTGGATTCCTTGTCTGGTGAATACGCACCTCAGACCGCCAGATCAGTTCCGGTTCCTTACCAACACAAATGCAGTAGAGGGACGTCTCGGCATAATAGTCTTCTTTTTGGTCGGTTCCATTAAGGTCGTAGTAAATGCCCTGGTGTATTAGGTAATCCTCCCGGAAGCGGTCATAGGTCTTACCCATTTCACTGATATGACCGCCCAGGGAACGGCGGGTTTCCACATCCACCAGTTTTGTAAATAAGATGGCGTCGAAATCCTTGTCGAGCAGCTGCTGCTCAACACGGTCCAGTTCAGCCTCTGTGCGCTCTGCAAGGGTAAAGGCCACATCAAACAGGTCGATGCTCCGGACAGCTTCCACACCCCTCTCATGGAATTCATCCTTCAACATTGTTTCAAATTGCTCCCTGGCATCCATATCCGGGGTCATCCCCACCACCAATACCCTGTTGGCATGAAAAAGAACCACCTCCGGGTTTTTGTAGCTGCTTTCCACCTTTATCGCCGCACAGGAAGCCAGAAACAGCAAGGCAAAAAGGGAACCCACGCCCCTGAGATTGGCACTCCCCCGGGTAATTTTACAGGACCTCTTCCGAAATTGGATCATAGGTTATATTTTGCTTTCAAGAAATTCATACACCCCGGCTTTCCAGTCCATCAGCCGACTTTCAAAGTCCAGCAGGGCCTCTTCCTGTCCGGGCCCCAGGCACCTCAGGTCCTCTTCCATCGCCCCTGCCTGGGCACCATACTGCTGAAGTCGCTCATACAGGTTTGGACTCCGTCCCTTGTAGAGGGGAGCGCCCAGAAGGAAATAGATAAATTTAAGGTCCCGCTCCATGGCAAGAATGCGTCTTTGCCATTTCCCGGGATCATTGGGTGGTTTGGAATCCATATTTCACGCTTTTACAATTTACAAAATAGTCTTTTGCAGGTCTCCATCTCATGATAAAGGTCAGGAGGTGCCCATTGGGATTTCAACGGCTTCGAAAAGCTCAGGGATAACGGCCTTCCATCCTTTTTCCTGCCTAAGTTTGATGCGAAAAGCATCCTGGGCCGTGGGTTCTCCATGTACAAGGAAAATGCGTTCCGGAGGGTCGCCGATTCGGGATACCCACTCCAGGAGCTCTCCCTGGTCCGCATGGGCAGAAAGGGTTTCCAGCACAACTACCCGTGCCTCGACCGGGATGTATTTTCCAAAGATTTTCAGCTCATGAGCCCCGTCCAGAAGGTTCCTTCCCCTTGTACCCTCCGCCTGGTATCCAACCAGCAGAATACGCGTGGTCCCGCGGTCCAGCAACTGACTCAGGTAGGTCAGGACCCTTCCGCCACTGAGCATGCCGCTCCCGGCCACGACCACCTTGGGCCTGGGATCTTCAATGGCCTTCCAGGTATCCCGGTACTCGGTAATGATTTCCATTTGGCGCCGCATCCCTTTGTAATCTTCCATGGGCAACTTGTGCCAGTGCTGGAACCGCTCAAAGAGATCCAGTACATTTTCCCCCATGGGGCTGTCCACATAAATGGGAAGGGGGGGGATCCGATTGGTTTTCAGCAATTTCCAAAGCAGGTACATCACAGTCTGCAGGCGCTCCACGGCAAAGCTGGGGATGATGCAGGCGCCCCTCTCCCCTATGGTTCCCTTAATCTCATCTGCCAAAAGGGATTCAATGTCGGTATCCGGGTGTATCCTGTTTCCGTAGGTACTCTCCAGCAGGAGCACTTCGGCCCGTTCCGGACGTTCCGGCGGCCCGAGCATTTCATCCCGGGGACGTCCTACATCCCCGGAAAACACAAAGCGCTTCCCGCCCACTTCCAGTTCAATAAAGCTGGCCCCCAGGATGTGGCCGTTATAGCGGAAACGAAACCTGACTCCTCCCTCGGCCGTATGCCAGGCATCTTTGGGCACCGCCTTAAACTGCCTTGCCGCGGCCCTGGCATCGTCCAGGGTATACAGGGGTAGGGGTTTGTCGTGTTTGCTGTATCCTTCTTCCAGGGCCCGCTGAGCTTCTTCCATGTGTATCTTGGCACTGTCTTCCATTACGATGCGGGCCACTTCAAGACTGTGCGCTGTCCCGAAGATGGGCCCTGAGAAACCATCCCTGACCAGGCCCGGCAGCATGCCCACGTGGTCCAGATGCCCGTGGGTGATCAGGACCGAATCCAGGCTGGAAGGGGTAACAGGCCAGGGCTCCCGGTTAAGGATCCTCCGGCTTTTAAGGCCCTGAAACATGCCGCAATCGACAAGCAGGCGCCGGTTCTCAAACTCCAGCATGTATTTTGAACCCGTAACGCATCCGGCAGCGCCCCAAAAATGTAGTTTTACCGATTTCATGGAGTTGAAAAAACATTAGACAACTGGGTAAATTCAAAAAGTATCCGCTTTTTCCTCGGATCGGAAATACCCATGTGGTCCAGTAAATAGGGGGCTCCCAACAATTCCTTGCACAAGACAACCCCGCGCCCCAGCAGAAATTCCTTTTCCCGGGCACTAAGGAGTGTACTCACGGTAATCGGGTACAATCCGGACCGGTCAATCCGTCGCTTCAGGCTATTTTTCGGGGGATGATTCCAGCTGAGCAAGTAAAGGCCTGCACATTTCCCGTATTTCTCGGCATCCCGGGTAAACCGCGTATTGGTAACCACCCAGGCAGGTTTCAGGTGTACCCGGGTTTCCCCCCTGCGTTCGTTCCAGCGTTCAATATCCCGGAAACGGGAATGAATATAAAGCGGGATTTTCACATCACATTTTTTCCCTTCGTCAGAATGAAACTTGCATTCGATCAGGGTCGTGCCCCTGGTATTTTCAGCTACAACATCGATCTCGTGGTCCACACAATGTCCCTTGTAGATCTGGTTTGTCCGGGTTTTATGCCCTGAGTGATTCAGCACGGCACTGACGAATCTTTCAAAGGGGAATCCCGTGGGACCCAGTTCGTAAATGGCCTTTTTCAGTTTGTACCGGGATGCACAGGCTTCCTTGTATTTTCTGAGCAGGGAAAAGGCACGGTTGTAGATTTCCCGTGTTGACATCTCCTCATAGATCTCCTCGGATACCCGCTGAACAATCGTATCCACCACTCCGGAGGGGGCGCCGCTGTGAAGGAGTGATTTCCGGAGCTTTTCCGGGGCGAAGGGCATCTTTTCACCCGAGGACTTCACGATCATGGGATTCCTTTTCATTCAGTATAGCTTCTGGAGTTAGGTGTCTTCAAAGTAATCCCGGACAAGTGCCTGCACCTGGGCTTCGGTCATGCTGTCTGCGGTCAGCACATCACGGACTCTGCAGGCTATCCCGGGGTGGAACTTGTCCAGGCGTTTCTTGAAGTGGGCATTCGTACCGGCAGGCCCATAGAGCACAATGGCATCAGCAGCCTTCAGCGCTTTGGCCAGGTTGTCAAAATAGGTCCGGAGCTGATGGTTCTCTCTTTCGGTATATTTGCTGTCATGAACTACCTGCTGGGGGCCCCAGCGGGTTTTTGACCGGGACCCGCCTTTTGGGTTATAGAATTCAAGACCGGATTCCAGGGTCTGCATTTGGGTTTGTCCCTCTTCCACCGTGACCAGGTATGCCTGTTTCCTGTCCATCCAAACACCTGTTTTTTTCATCTTCTGCATTTTAAATAGTTACCTTCCTCAGATCAGTCCCCTATTATCTGAAGGGGAGGCAGTACCAAAAAGGGAATTTTGCTGTGGAAGCCAATCAGGTCAATAACAGGGGTGACCAGGAGGTTTTCGAGAAAGGAATGTTCGTTGCGGACCATCACCAAAAGCTGAATCGGAACATCGCCCGCATACTTGTTGATCGCCGCAACGATATCCATTTCTCCGGTTTCAGTGAATTCTGACCGATACGGCGACAGTAACCCCTCCAATTGTTTTCTGGCCCGCTGCCGGTTGGGTTTTGAATCCTGTTGGGTATAGGCGTGCAGCACGTGCAGAGAAACACCCGGCCTCCCAAGGATCTCAAACAACACCTTCAATGGAAGTTTTTCATAATCGGGGGTGTAATCCGTGGGAAACAGCACATGCTCCAAAGAACCCACTTCAGCTTCCTCCGGCACCACCAGCACCGGACAGCTCGCCCTGTGCAATACCTGAACTGCATGGGTGCCAAATAGGACCTCCTTCGCTCCGGTGGCCCCCTGAGTTCCCATTATGACCAGGTCCAGGGTTTCTTTCCTGCCCATCTCATTGATCTCCTCGGCCAGGGAATTGAAAGCTGCGTGGCAGAAAAACTCATGGGATTGTGAAGCCCTGAGCTCGAGTTGCTTCTGGAACTTCCTGAGTTTCTTCATCACCTTTTCGCGATAGAAATCCCCCAGCCCAATCTGACCGGGGCTGTGAAGAAGATATTCTGCCCTGTAAAAGGCAGGGGTGTAGGTATGTGTAAGGTAAAACCGGCATGACTGCCCTTTAAACATTTCCAGAGCATAGTACCCTGCTTTGTAGGCATTGTCCGAAAAATCCGTAGGAATAGCTATTCGTAACCCCATGACAGCGCATTTTGAATTCCCTTAAATGTAAGGAAAACCCGGGGGTTCCTACATGACTTACATCATAGTTCTCCACAGGGGCAGCACCTACTTTTGATATGTCAATTTGTGATTATGAAAGGTTCGTTTGACAAGATCATAAAATCAGGAACTCCTGTCCTCATTGATTTCTATGCAGACTGGTGTGCGCCGTGCAAAATGCTGTCCCCCATCCTGAGGGATATCAAATCGGAGTTGGGGGACCGACTGAAGGTGGTCAAAATAGATGTGGACAAGAACAATGCGATTGCCGGTAAATTCCAGATACGGGGGGTCCCCACCATGATGCTCTTCAAAGATGGCGAGGTACTGTGGAGGCAGTCAGGTGTTCTGCCAAAGGATGCGATCCTGAATGCCATCAAAGGGTACCTGTAAAGCCTAAAAGATCCTATTTGGGGATCTCGCGTTTAATAAGGATCACCATAACCCCGAGGAATACCAGGTTCTTGAAGATATACTGACCTACCAGGGTCAGGCCAAAGGGAACTTTGGTAAAACAAAGGTCCGGAAAGAACAGCAGGGGGGTAAAGGTGCAGCAAATATGGACCAGCGCCGCCCATAGGGCCCACTTCTGGAACGTGCCTGTAAGCAGCATCAACCCGATCCCCACTTCCCAGATGGCCAGCAGGAAAACTCCCATCTCCGGGTCCAGTGTTCCAAGAGTCAGGCGTTCAATGGTGGTTCCTGCAAGTTCTTCGGCAGGGCTGAGGCCCGGAAAAAACTTGAGGATTCCAAACCACAGGTATACCACCCCCAGGGCCGCGGATACAAAACTCACCCGCGTAATCCGTGCCGACAGAACGGCTGCTATCTGCTTCATAGTGCTCGATTTTGGCGCAATCTAAAGTATAGGGATAAGGCTGAATATGATATTTGTTAGTTTACCTGCCTTTCTCACTTACCCCGCCGGTATAAAATGAGATATATCATTGGGGTCTCCCTTATTATGGGGTAATTTCATCCTATCTTTAAGAAACTCTATGAAGACACTGCAAGCCTTTTATTCATTGGGATTCCTGTCTTTTCTGATCCTGGCGGTAGCCTGCGGGGTAAAGGATGAAAGCATCCGTCCCGAAATCCGGGATATCACCGCTTCCGTGTATGCCTCTGCCACGGTCCAACCCGACAGTATGTACCGGGTCCATGCCGTTGTAAGCGGTATTCTGGACCGGAACCTGGTGGAGGAAGGAGATTTGGTGGATTCGGGTTCCCCCCTCCTCCACATAACGGACCAGACCCCTCGTCTGTCCTCCGAAAACGCGCGCCTGCAAATGGAACTGGCCAGGCGCAACTACCAGGGACCTTCCACCCCCTTAAAAGACCTGGAAGCACAGATACGGACG
>SBFL01000109.1 GCA_006227965.1 Bacteroidota bacterium
GGATGGGAAAAACGTCCCGGTACCCCACTATGGCGTGGTATTGCCCTGGGACACCTTCCAATCGTTTTCCAGGGATCTTGAAGGGAAAGGCATTGACTTCGTGATCGAACCCTATATCCGTTTTAAGGGGGAGGTGGGAGAACAGGCCACCATGTTCTTCCTGGACCCCGCGGGAAACGCCCTGGAATTTAAGGCCTTCCGCAACATGGACCAGCTTTTTGCCAAGTAGGTCATCCCCCCTTTTTGATGAAGCGGTGGTAGACCCACAGCCCCAGGCCGTACACCACGGCAAATATCAGGGCTTCAGTGCCTTCGGTAATTAGGACTTCTTTGGCAGTACTTCGCTCCAGGATCAGAGAAATAACAAAATAGATAATCCCACCGGCAATGGCTTGAGAGAGCAGTTTATTTCGGGTCATGAATTTCGGGTTTAGGTTCTTCCAATAAGGGTGGTTACTGTGACCAGGGGGTCGGTACCCGGTCCCACCGGTGTTCTTTCAGGGATTCCAGCAAACCGGAAGGCAGCCCCTTTCCGTCGCTGGTACCGGTGTTGGCCAGAACGTGATTCGCCCTTCTCATGCCAGGGATCACCGTACTCACGGTAGGGTTTTCAAGAATGAAACGCAGGGCCATCTCCGCCATGGTCATCCCTTCAGGGACAAGGGGGCGCAGCAGATCGGCCCGGTCGGCGCTGGCCTTAAGGTTTTCCGGCACAAAATAGGTCCCCCTCCAGTCACCTTCGGGAAAAACCGTATCTCTTGTGATAGTACCCGTAAGGGTACCTTCGTCAAAGGGAACCCTGGCGATCACTGCAATCCCGTGTGCCTCGCAAAAGGGAAAGAGGACATCCTGCGGAGCCTGGTCGAAAATATTGTAGATTACCTGGACGGCATCCAAAAGCCCTGTTTTCAAAGCCTCCAATCCATTTTCCGGCTCCCAGCGGTTCATGCTGATCCCCATGGCAGCCACCTTCCCTTCTTTTTTAAGGTCTTCCACGGTCCGTTGCCATTCCTCCCGGGAGGCCCAGCTGTCATCCCAGGTGTGGAACTGCATCAGGTCGATACGTTCAACCTTCAGGTTCCTGAGCGTTTTTTCCGTGTACTCCCGGATATGCGATGCCGGATAGGATACCTCATAGGTATAGGTCGGCTTTGCCGGCCACTGGAAATTCTTTGGGGGGATCTTGCTGGCGGCGTACAATTTCCGGTCCGGGTGCCGGCGCAGCAGCTTGCCCAGCAGCTGTTCGCTGTGACCTTCCCCGTATCCCCAGGCGGTATCGAAAAAGGTCACGCCCCGTTCTACCGCCAGGTCCAGGGAGCGCTCCGATTGCTGGTCATCAGACCCTTTCCAGCCTGCCATGCCCCACATGCCGTAACCGATCTCACTTACCTTCCACTGGGTAGCCCCAAAATTCCTGTAATGCATCTCTTGTCTTCTTATGATCTATTATTCAATTCAATTTTTTTTCAAAACAGACACTATTATCAACCCCTTTATAGTGTCCGTAATTCTCTGTCTTAAGATAGCCGTGCTTTTGGTATAACCCAATGGCCTCCGGCTGGCGCCGGCCCGTTTCCAGAACGATCCGGGAATACCCATCCTCAAGGGCCCAATGTTCCAACTCAGCCAGTAGCCTTCCGGCCAGGCCCTGTCCCCGGTGCTCCGGGTTGGTAAACATACGTTTTACTTCCAGGACACCTGGTTCAAATTCCTTTAGCGCCCCGCACCCCACTGGAAGTCCATTATTTAACACCAGGACAACCCGGTCCAGGCCTTTTAGTCCGTTAAACTGGTGGTAGAACCCATGTTGGGGGCCATCCCGATTTGCCAGTTCTTCATCCAGGCGGTGTACGAGATTCTGGAATTCCGGGTTTCGGGAATCCGTTCTGATCAGATGTATCTTTTCAGGCTTTATCATTTTCAGCCCAGTTGAAGGCCGCTGCGCTTTACCCAAAAATAGGCAAATACCAGGTTCGGGACCCAGCAGAGCCAGGCGACGATCTTATAGGCGATCAGGAATTCCCCGAAAACCAGGATCAACAAAGGCATCCAGACCCGCAGCATTACGGCGGCAAAACAGGCTGCAAAGCTGTAGATCATATAGCCCTCGTGCTTGGTCAGGTCGGCAGCCCGGACGGCCAGGTAGGCCCGGAGGGTAAAATAGATCCAGCTAAGACCGAGGAGTAAGAACCCCAGGCCAGGTACCCATCCTCCGGTAGCAAAAAACGCCAGGTAGACGCCACAGGACCCGCTGATGAGGGCAGAAATCACATAAATCCTCCCCAGCCGCCGGTGCCATTTCAAGAAACGCCTTCGCAATTCCCTGCTAAATTGCGTCCACCCGGTAAGCAGGGATATCCCGCCTAAGGAGATATGGCCGTAAAACGCGATGTTCCAAAGCGGGCTTTGGAGCAGCTGCTCACTTTTTGTGCCGAGCAACCCCATATCCCGGGGCCCCAGCAGGTAAAGCAACGGGTAGAACCCGATGGCGATGGCCAGCATCCCAAAAGCCACCCAGGCGAATTTGTTGGTTCTCGGTCTCATCTTAACTATGTCCTGTTCTTAATGGTACCTCCAGCTTGTAAGATCGGCCCCGGCAGGCGCAGAATTCGCAATACGCGCCATGATTTTCGGCACGTATATGCTGTTATAGCGGAGCCTGCTAAGGTGGTTCGGCAACTGCGGATCCCCGTTCCAGCAGTGCTCGGCCCGGTCCCCATACAGGACTTCGCCCTCGTAATACGGGTCGGTGGTCTGCTCCAGGAAATCCTCCATAAGGTATACGGCATTGTTCAGGTAATAATTGTCCATGTCCCCGCAGTAGATGTGAATTTTTCCCCTCAGCTTGGGCCCCAGTTTTTCCCAGTCCCGTTCCAGGATGTACCGCAGGTCATAGTTTTCCTTCCAGTATTCGGCTACCTGCTTATCGATCTCCCCGGTTTCCTTGTCCCAGATCCGCTCGGGATATCCATCGGGTCCCTGTGGGGAATAGGTGGCCTCCCATATGTCCCATTGCTGCCCGGAGCGGCTCTTGTCTCCCAGGGCGAGCTCCAGCTGGTTGTATTCCCTGACGGTGGTCTGCACATGGCCCAGATAGTCCCTGTGCGCCGGCACTTCCAGGGGCTTATGGGCGCTGGGATACCAGTAGGCATTCTCATCCTCGTAAATGTTTGTGAGGCAATAGGCCCTGAAATCGATGGGGTCCCGACAGGCCGCAAAGCAGCCGTTGTACTCCTCCAGGTCCTTCACCTCAACGGCCAGGGCTCCCCAGCCCCCGGTTGCACCCCCGTATAGGAAACGCACCC
>SBFL01000194.1 GCA_006227965.1 Bacteroidota bacterium
CAGGGGCATTACTTCTGTAGCCCGCTGAACCCAAATAATATCCATTCCCTACAACTTCAAGTAATCTGTGAGCAGGTAACCGAGGAAAGTATCATCCTCCACGAGGAGTAAGCGATAGCGTTCAGTTTCCATGGCGCAGTAAAGGTAATACAAACTCCACCACTGTTCCGATTTTTGGGTTACTACGGATCGAGACCTTTCCCTGATGTCTTTCAGCGATCGTGCGAACATAGCTCAGGCCGAGGCCATAGCCCCTTATTTTCTGACGGTCTCCCCGTGGAAGCCTGTAGTATTTTTTAAAAAGCTCCTCCAGGGCCTCAGGGGGGATCGGCGTCCCTCCATTCCTGATTTTTATTTCCAAAAGGTCACCCCTGACTCCGGCTGCAAGGCTGATTTCAGAGTCTTCCCCATATTTTCGGGCATTGTCCAATAGGTTGTTCACGGCATTTTCGAGGTGGAACACGGAAGCCCGCATGGGATACGGTCCTTCCTCAAGGCGGTATTCAAACTCCTGTCCTTCCATCTGGCACCGATCCAGGAAATCCCGGCACAGCCTATCCAGGACGGGCCTGAAGTTCAATTCTTCCTTCTGTATGAGGGTACGGGTATGCTCCAGGGCCCCCAACTCAAGTACCTTGTCTATATGCGTGGATAGCTTTTTGGTCTGATTAAGGATGCTCTCCGTGTATTCCCTGTAGGAATCCGCGAGTTTCTCATTCAGTATTTTGGCGGCCAGGCTGATGGAAAAAACCGGGGTCCGCAATTCATGGGTAAGGTTGTTGATGAATTCATTGGTGGTGGTAATGACCTTCCGTTGCCAGTAATAGGTCCGCAGGACCCAGAGGACCACGGCTACAATCCCCACCAGGAACAGGAGGGTGGGCAGGGTGAGGCCGCTGAGTTGCGAGAGGAAATACCGGTTCAGGTTGCGGAATTCCAGCTGCAGGACCATGCGTTTCCCAAACCGCTCCGGCAGATACCCCTGGAGCTCCATGGGATAGGTGTACCCCTGTTCCTCTTCAGGAATGACCGCGGTGGATTGCAGGTAATAACTGCTGTCCCTGGCCATGAGTGAAAAACTGAAATCCCTGTCGATCTGATGATCCACCAGGCGTTCCCTCAAATAGTCCTTTAGGAAGTAACGGGAGGCATCGGTAAGTTGGGCAGGGTCCGTCCTGAAGAAACTCGTATCCTGCTCCAGGGCATTGGCCAAAAGGAACGTGAGCTGGTTCCTGCCATAGAGATCCTGCCGGATTTCGGCCCCGGCTTCCGCAATCTTCTGGCTGAACTGTACCCGGGCCAGGTTGAGTCCAATTCTGAGGTAACGGTACTGAATAATGGCGAGCCCCACCACGGAGACCACAAATAGGGAGATAAAAAAAATCCGTTTGCGCGCCATGTCAGAATTTAAAGGGTAGCTCTACTTTTGGGGGGTTTTAACCCTCCCTTAACCAGATTAACTTATCGTTAATCTTATTTGGTTTCCCCTAACCCAATGATGTGGTTAAAAGAAGTACTTTGGTCAATGATAAAGGTACGGCTTTATCCAGGTCAAAAAGTTTAGTTAATTCCATAAAAGTCAGCCTTCGGGCTGACTTTTTAGTTTATCCCGGGAGAACTTCCCCCATTCGGGGGGCCCGTTTTTTCAACCCCCTTTTATTTCAGATTGGCCAGGCTTTTTTCCAGGGTCTCAATCTTGGCTTCGGCATCGGCAGCCTTTTTGCGCTCCATGTCCACCACCTGTTCGGGGGCATTGTCAACAAAACGCTGGTTGGACAGCTTCTTTTGCACGGATACCAGAAACCCTCGGGTGTAGTTGAGCTCTTCCTCAATTTTCTGGATTTCAGCTTCAAGGTCTACAGACCCGGCCAGGGGGACGTAATACTCATTGCTTTTCACCCGAAAGGACAGGGAGCCCTCAGGAGATTCACCACAATAGGTGATTTCCGATGTATTTGCCAGTTTCCGGATAAGGACATCCCAGTTGCGGTCTACCCCCTCTTCATCTATTACATAGAGGGCCACCGCCTCCCTGAAGGGGATACTTTTCTCCTTCCGTATCGTACGGATTCCGGAAATCACTTCTTTGGTGAATTCAAACCCCTTGAGCAGGGCGGGGTCATAAGAACCCCTTTCAGGCCAGGCGGAAACAATCAGCGCCGATTCCGGTGTCCTTTCCGCCATGTATTGCCATACCTCCTCGGTAAGGAAGGGCATGAAGGGGTGGAGCAACTTCAGGTTCCGCTCAAATATGCGAATGACCGCCGCATAGGTCGCCTGATCCACAGGTTCCCCATAAGCCGGCTTGGCGATCTCGAGCAGCCAGGAGCAAAAATCATCCCAGATAAGTTTATAGGTAGCCATTAGGGCATCCGAAATCCGGTATTTGGAATACTGTTCCTCAATTTCCGCCAGGGTCTCCTGGTATCGGGCCTCATACCATTGAATCCCAAGCTGGGCTGCCCCTGGCTGGCCAGCCTTTGGATCCAACTTCCATCCCATAACAAGGCGAAAGGCATTCCAGATCTTATTTGCAAAATTCTTCCCCTGCTGGCAGAGGACCTCATCAAATAGCGGGTCGTTACCCGCTGCCGAGCTCAGCAGCAGTCCAACCCTTACTCCGTCTGCTCCGAACTCCTCTATCAGTTTGAGCGCGTCGGGGGAATTGCCCAGGGACTTGGACATCTTGCGCCTTTGTTTATCTCGAACGAGCCCGGTCAGGTAAACCTTTTCAAAGGGACGCTCCCCCCTGAAATGATAGCCCGCCATGATCATCCGGGCCACCCAGAAAAAGAGAATGTCAGGGGCGGTCACCAGGTCACTGGTCGGGTAGTAATAGGAAACCTCCTCGTTTTCAGGGTCCAGGATTCCCCCGAATACACTGATCGGCCAGAGCCAGGATGAGAACCAGGTATCCAGGACATCCTCATCCTGCCTGAGGTCGCTCATTTTCAGGTCAGTACGGCCGCTTTTCTCCCTGGCCAGCTCCAGGGCCTCTTCTGGGGTTTCGGCCACGACCATATCATCCTTGGCAGGACCGTAATAATAGGCCGGAATGCGTTGCCCCCACCAGAGCTGTCTCGAAATGTTCCAGTCCCGTATGTTTTCCATCCAGTGGCGGTAGGTATTGTCGAACTTGGAGGGAACCAGCTGGACCTCCCCGGTTTCCAATACGGCCTTCAGCGCCGGTTCAGCCAGTTCCTTCATCTTCAGGAACCACTGGTCCGAAAGCCTCGGTTCGATCACCGCTTTGGTCCTTTCAGAGGTACCCACCTTGTGCATATAGGGTTCTTTTTTGACC
>SBFL01000070.1 GCA_006227965.1 Bacteroidota bacterium
GTCTCCCCGGATCCGCCCCCAAAAAGATAGACGCGTATTCCCGGAACTTCTGCCAGCAACTCCAGTACTTTCTTCATGTCTTCTTCCGGATAGCACTTCCCCCCATGGGCCGCAAAGGGCGCAACACCCAGTACCGGGCCCACAGGCTTTTCCAGCAGGGTTTCTGGCCATTCTTCGGATGGCAGGATGTCACTCTCTGTAAGGGAGATCTGAAAACCCAGGCTTCTAAAAACATCGGCATAGCGCTCATGTGTGCTCCTCAGCTGCCTGAATTCCTTGGTCTTCCAGGAGGTAAGGCGGCGTTTCTCACTCCGACCTTTATCAATGACCCTATACGGGATCCCCGAAACGGAAAAAAAGATTTTCAGAATCTTTGTGCGCAATACCGCATGCAGGTCGGCGACCGCCCCCAGGGGCTCCTGCCTCAGCTGTTTGCGAAGGCGCCAAAGCCCCCGCAAACCCCTGTGTGCTCCTTTGCTGTGGAAGGGCACTACCCTGAGGTTGGGAATCCGTTCCAGGAGGGGGGAAAACTGCTTTTTTGTAATGAAAATTAGTTGTGTGTCCGGATTTTTACGCCTGAAGGCCAGCAATACGGGGATCGTCATTGCTACATCTCCCAGGGCAGATAAGCGGATTGCCAGGAGGGCCTTCTTATTGCTTTTTTTCACGCAATACGGGGTTTAATTCCTCGTCGTTGTACATCTTCATTTGTTTATAGACCTTCATGTACTTCTTCCCCCCGGCAATATCTTCAAGGAGCTGGTCAATAGCTGACGAGAGGTCTTTTCGCTGCTCTCGCAGAACCGCTAGTTTTTGCTGGCAGGCACCCCTGTGGGCCTCCGTGGCATCCTGTCGCTCAGCTTCTTCCTGCATATGGTAGATTTTAAGGGCCAGGATTGACAACCGGTCGATAGCCCAGGCGGGGCTCTCTGTATTGATCTGGGCGTCATTTGCCACATCCACTTCGGCGTACCTGGAAAGGAAATAGCTGTCAATATATTCCACCAGGTCCGTTCGCTCCTGATTGCTTGCGTCAATTTTCCGCTTCAGCTCCAGGGCGGCTTCCGGATTGATTTCAGGATCCCGGATCAGGTCCTCGTAATGCCACTGAACCGTATCGATCCAGTTCTTTTTAAAAAGAAGGTGTGCGATATCATCTGCCGAATAGGGATTCTCAAGGGGTTGATCTACCCGGTCTTCGATATGGTATCTTTGGATGCTCTCCTGAAAAATTTCAAAGGCGTAATCACTGAACATGCCTGCAGGTTTTGGCAAAGATACCTCTTATTTCACAACCCATTGAAGGAAGAAGGCCAGGATGCAGATGACCGTCGCGGATGACAGCACGATATCCTTAATAAACTCCCGCCGTATGGATTCCACATAGCGTGCAATCAGAACTGCGGAAGGAAAAAAGGCAAGCATGATGGTGCTGCCCATCCTTTCGCCAGAGAAGGAGATAATCAGGATAATCAGGATCCAGCCCAGGATCAGAAGTCTCAATTGGGTCAATTTACCCTGGCTTGATTTTCCATGTCTTACAAAGGAAAGGACCGCCGCCAGGAGCACTATGAACAGAAATGCCGCGGGCTTAATCCAATATTTTCCGGAAAAACCAATTGGAGTCGTCTGCTCCAATAAAAGAGCGTAATGACTGACCAGAAATTCGGTGCCTCCGGCTAAATAGAAGAAAGACCAACCCGTCATGGCAACAACTACAGCAGCCGCCAAAGGTATAAGCCAGTAGTTAAGTTGTTTAGGGACATAAAAAAACACATAGAACCACACCAGTAACAACATGAATATCAGCTGATTCAGGAACAAACAGGCAACCAGGATCCATAAAGCGCCATCGAATAGTTTGCTTTTGGGGTTTTTTAACGATTTGAGGCTTATCAACCTTCGGTAGGCAAGCAGCATGAAAAATGAAGCAAAGATCACCTCCGGGTCCAGCAGGGTGTCAGGAAAAAGGATTATAAACAGGGCGTAGAACAGCATGGCAAAGGAATGTGTGGCCGTAAGCTGATTTCTATGAACAATGAAATTCACGATGAATACTGACAAGAGAAGACATCCCAGACTCCAGAGCCCCTGCAGAAAATTGGGACTATCAAAGGTCATCCGGGCAAAACCCAGATGCGCAAGGGCAAAAAAAACAAACAGAAAACACAGTAACACAACGTAATTTACAGGTCTCGTTTTTCCGAAAAGACTTGAAATAATCACTGGTTTTCGTATGTTTGCAGGGTAAATATAGCCACTATGAGAGCTTTTTTTGAAGGGATAGAAAATTTATTTGTAAACGGGCTTTTCGCCCCTTTTGATATTCTCAGGGAAATGGAAAATTGGTGGACTTCCAATACGGTCAACTGGCTGTTTGTGATCGCCGGGGTTATCGCCATGTTCTACTGGCTGGCCAAGCTTCGCCTGTTCGAACAACGGGGTGAAGAGGATCACAGCATTACTGCACACTCTTACCTTTAGTCCCTGATCCCGTAACACTTTACCTGCTCAGGACCTTTTTCAGAGATCAAAGCCAAGGTCTTTGCGGTAATAGGAATCTGTAAAGCGGATTTTCCTCACATTCTCATAGGACTTCTGAAGGGCTTCCCGGAAGTCCGAACCAAATGCCGTTACCGAAAGTACGCGCCCACCGTTGGTAAGTACCTTCCCATTGTCCGAAAGACGCGTCCCCGCGTGGAAGACAATTGCGTCGGCAACCTCATCCAGCCCCTGAATTTCATGTCCTTTCTGATATTCTTCAGGATATCCCCCGGACACCATCATGATGGTGGCTGCGGCCTCTTCCCGAATTTTCAATTCCGCCTCTCCCAGCTTCCGCCGCGCCACAGCGGATAACAGCTCGGCAAAATCAGAATCTATGCGCGGGATAACCACCTCGGTCTCCGGGTCCCCCATCCGTACGTTGTATTCGATTACGAAGGGATCGTCCCCGACTTTGATCAGGCCTATAAAAATAAAGCCCACATAAGGGATCCCTTCCTGGCGCAACCCCTTAATCGTGGGTATTATGATCCGGTCTTCTATTTTCTCCATGAAGGCATTATCGGCAAAAGGAACCGGGGAAATAGCCCCCATACCTCCGGTGTTTAGTCCCGTATCCCCTTCTCCAATTCGCTTGTAATCCTTGGCTGTGGGCAAGATCTTATAGTCGGAACCGTCCGTGAGGACAAAACAGCTCAATTCAATCCCGGAAAGGAACTCTTCAATGACCACGCGGCTGCTCGCGTCCCCGAATTTGGCTTCTACGAGCATTTCCTGTAGGGCTTTTTTGGCG
>SBFL01000273.1 GCA_006227965.1 Bacteroidota bacterium
CCTGCCTGCGTATCTGCCCACACAGGCCCCAATTGAATAGGGGTCTTTAAGGTAATCCTGTGGGTCATCTTTGCCGATCACAAGATCCATCCAGGAGCCTTCCCCGGTGCGAAATCTGAGTTTACTGATGATAGCCCCGTAATTAAGGGCTTCAAGGGAGAGCACCTCATTATTTATGCTAACTTGTTCCAAGGGGAATGGAAAAATATTTCTTAAAAGTAGGCTTTTTTGCAACACACAGATTTTTAACCCGTCTATTAGGGTGACAACTTAAAACAACCAACACTGGAAACGACGGCAACGATCCCGACAGACCTGATCGAGCAGTGCAGGAAGCATAACCGCAGGGCCCAGCTGACCCTGTACCGGCAATACGCCCATGGGATGTTTTGTGTGGCCATGCGGTTTGTCAAGAACACGGCAGATGCAGAGGACATAACTCAGGAGGCATTTATAAAGGCCTTTCAGAGAATAGATCAGTTCGAGGGCAATGTCACCTTCGGAGCCTGGCTGAAACGCATCGTGGTCAACCGGAGCATAGATTTCCTGAAGTCCAGAAAACAACAATTCGTGGAATTGCAGGAAAACCGGCTCAGCATCGTGCAGGAACAGGAAGACTGGAGCGTGGATCAGGAGGTACAGGTGGAAACTGTAAAAGCTGCCATGGAGGAATTGCCGGACAAATACAGGTATGTGGTTCAACTTTACCTGGTTGAAGGGTACGACCACCAGGAGATTTCAGAAATCCTGGACCTCAGGGAGACCACCTGCCGGACCCGACTGATGCGCGGGAAGCAATACCTAAAAGAACTATTAAATCAACGAAGAGATGTCGCAGGATCTTAGAGAATTATTCAAATCGGAACGGAGTCGGGAATATCCGATGCCAGAGGGACATGAGGCCCGGTTCGAGGCACGCCTGGAGCAGGCCTTCCGGCAAAAAACAGGCCGGCCTTTCTTCTGGCTGGGGATCGCGGCTTCAGTAGTTGCCCTGCTCGGGATGGCATTCTGGTTCTTTCAGAAGGACCCCGTACTCCCTGTAGGGGAGGATGCCCTGGTAGAGGAACAATCGGATACGATAAGTTCCCCTGCCACGCTTTCCCTGGGAGACCTTTCTCCTGATTTGAGGAAACTGGAGGAATACTACACTGCCAGTATTAACCTGGAACTGGCCAGTCTGAATATCTCTGACGAGAACAGGGAGATGGCCGATAATTTTATCTCCAGGCTGAGCGAACTGAATTCGGAGTATGAACAACTCAATGAAGAACTGAACGAAATTGGGCCCAATGAACAGACCATAACGGCCATGATAAAAAATTTGCAGTACCGGTTGCAATTATTACTGAAGTTAAAAGAGAAATTAAACGAATTAAAATCATCAAAAAATGAAACAGTCCAAGCAAGCAGTATCTAAACTGCTATTAATGGCGGGAGTCATCGGAATTACTTCCGCCGTCACAGGTCAGGAATCCAGGACCTACAGGGAAAATTTCAAGGTAAACCCGGATGTGGTGGTCGAGCTGAACACCAGCTATGCGGATATCGAATTTGAAACATGGAACAAGAATGAAGTTTTGGTTGAGGCCACTGTGGAACTCCAGGGTGCCTCCGCGGAAGAAGCAGTGGCTTACTTCGGCAAGGAAGGTGTTGAAATCCTTGGGAATAGTTCCGAGGTACAGGTTAGGACCCAGGCAGAGCGGTGGGAATTCCATTTTGCCAATAACATGGATTTCAACTTTGAGGATTTTGATGTTGTCGTACCTGAAATACCGGATGTAGCCCCCATGGTGGCAGAGATCATGGAACAGCTACCCCAAATAGTCAGTATGCCCCCTATGCCCCCTATGCCCCCTATGCCGAAAAAGGGATTCGATTACGAGGCCTACAAAAAAGATGGTGAGAAGTACATGAAGAAATGGCAAAAAGAATTTGAAAAGGAGTTTGACGAAGAGTATCGGGAGGAATTTGAGGCCTGGAGCCGGGAGATTGAGGCAAGGGCAAAGGAAATGGAGGCCCGTATGGAGGAGAATGAAGCGCTCCGGGAGGAAATGCGTGAAGTTCGAGAGAAGCAGCGAGAAGAGATGGCCAAACAGAGGGAAGAGATGCGGGGACAAATGGAAGAAGCGCGCCAGCAAGCCAGAGAGGCACGAGAAGAAGCGCGCAAGTCCAAGGTCTTTTATATGAGGGGAGAAGGCGGAAACAGAAATTTCACAATTAAAAAGACCATCAAGATCAAAATGCCCAAAGGAGCACGCCTTAAACTCAACGTGCGCCACGGCGAAGTAAAATTGGCGGCTAATGCCCTGAACACTAAAGCAACCTTGTCTTACGCAAGGTTGCTTGCCACCAACATCGATGGGGAGAAAACGAATATTCTTGCGCGATATACCCCGGTGGCTGTCAAGCGCTGGAATGGCGGTCGGCTGCAGGCAGATTATTCAGAAGGGGTTCAACTCGATGAGGTCGTCGGGCTAAACCTCGAGGCCAATTCCTCTGTGATCAGCATAGACCGGTTGTTGCAGGAGGCTACCATCAACAACCGGATGGGAGCCCTGACGATCCTCTCGGTAGCGGAGGATTTCAGCAATATTGCGGTGAAGGTAGAATACGGGGAGTTTAGCTGTAATCTGCCCCGGAGTGCTTACCGCATACAGGTTACCAACGACCGTTCTGAGGTGAACTATCCTGATTTCATACGTTGGAGCAATCCGCTAAATGAAGGGCTAACCACCGTGCGTAATGGCTTCAGCCAACAAAAGGACAGCGGTCGCTCGATCCTTATCAATGCGGCGTTCAGCAACCTCGACCTTAAGAAGTAATCCCTCCCAAAAGGCTTCCCGGAGTGCCATAGATTGCTGGCTGTACTAACTCCAACGCATCATCAGAAGCCGCCCCCGGCACCGTCAGTGTGCATTTTCCTTCAGATATTCCGGAAAATTTTTCTTGAATCGGTTCAGGCGTGGAATGGAAACGCTTTGAATATATGGGTTTTCAGGGTGCCTGCTCTCGTAGTCCTGGTGGTACTCTTCCGCCCTGTAAAATTTTGTAAACGGAGTGATTTCCGTGACGATGGGCTGGTCATAGACATTGTTTTCCGCCAGGGCATCGATATAGGTGCGAATGATCTTCTGTTCCGCTTCGTTCTTAAAAAAGGCGATGGACCGGTATTGCCGCCCCTGGTCCGGCCCCTGACGGTTCAGGGTAGTGGGGTCGTGTGAACCGAAAAAAACCTGAACCAGTTCCAAAAAGCTGATAACCTCCGGGTCGTAGTAAACCGCCACTGTTTCGGCGTGTCCTGTGCGTCCGTAGCTAACCTGTTCATAGGTAGGGTTCTCCTCAGGGCCACCGGCATATCCTGAGACCACCTCTGCCACTCCTTTGACGCTTTCGAAGATGGCTTCCACGCACCAAAAGCACCCACTGGCAAAGTAGGCCGTTTCGTATTCGGAAAGGTCCTGCTGCGGCCTGGGCAGCTCTACGGATTTTTCCGTGGGTTGGGAATCGGGTTGTTTTTTTTCTCTGGACTGACAGGAGGTAACCGACATCACTGCCAGGACCAAAATGAGGTAATTCAGACTCTTTTTCATGGGTTGCACATTCATTTTTTTTCGAAAATACGAAGTCAGGGCAGCACCCCTGCTTTAAAAAATGTTAATTCTCTTGATGTTGCCCCCTTGCCAGGTCCGGATTTCGGATCCACGCACAAAGGTCGGCAGGACCTGTTTCTGAATAGCCCGATTTCACTATTTTGCAGGCAATTCTGTCAGCATATGCAGGCACACCCCATTCTCGACCCCGGGATCCCCCTCTCAGCCTACAGAAAGGTGGATCTTTCGGTAACTAATTCCCGCCTGGGCGATGCCCTTTCCGGGGTGAGTCGCTGTCAGGCCTTTTTAGCAGCCTTCCTCCGGGAAGAAAACGGGCAGGTTGCCTGGGGGGGATATTTAGAAAAAAGGGAGCTGTACCGGGATTTTAAACATTTCAATCCGGCTGGAGGGCAAGCCAGGGAATATCATCTCGGAGTTGATTTTTGGGCAGGAGCGGGGACCGGCGTTTACGCTCCCTGGGATGGCACGGTACACAGTTGGGCGCACCGGACCTCACCTGGTGACTACGGCCCCGTAATTCTTTTCGAACACCGGTTGGATAATGTGACGGTATATTCACTTTTTGGTCACCTGTCCATGGCCAGTCTTCAGGGGTTGTACGAAGGAAAACCAATTCGCAGGGGAGACCTGATCGGACATCTGGGATCCTCAGGGGAAAACGGGGGATACGCCCCTCACCTGCACTTTCAGCTCATGTACCACCTGCAGGATTTCCGGGGAGATTATCCGGGGGTATGCACCCTCTCAGACCTTCTGTTTTTCAGTGAGAATTGCCCGGATCCGATTCAAATGCTGCGGTATTTCTGAGCCCTCAACAACGATAAACGAAGATTTTATCCGCTGAAAGGCATGGGGCTGACTCACCGGTAATCGATGCTTTTGAACCACTTGCCGAAGCTTTTTCCACATATCTGAAAAGCACTTCCTTTTAACGATAAATCCTGCGACATCCCCTCTGGAACCCGTTAAAAGGCAGGATCAAAAGAATTTTCGATGAAGGCATATTTCACCCCGATGCTAGTACTGCTTATTGCTGTTTCTGCCTTGGGGCAGCAGCGCAAACCCGTAACAAGGGTTGAAACCATCACCATGAAAATTGTGCCGGTGTCAGGGTTCCTGAAGAAAAAAGTTCCCGAGACGGTGCCGGTAGTGCGGTTGTACAGGCGCCCCCATGCCAGGGTAAAAAAGGCACTGAGCTTCACCACCCCGGAGCACCGACCAAAATTTGCCTAAGGGCCGGTCCGGTTCCACCCTTTGACCGCCGGACTTAGGATTTCCCAGACATTTTCTGCCACGATCCGGTGACCTTCCGCCGTTGGATGTATGCCATCGTCCTGGTTGAGTTCCGGAACCCCACCTACGCCATCTAGCAGAAATGGGATGAGCAGAACCTGATGTTTCTCGGCCAGTTCGGGGAAGATCTTTCTGAATGAAACCGTGTATTCAGGACCCATATTCGGGGGAAGTTGCATTCCTGCAAGAACAATCCGGGCTTCCGGGTATTTCTTTCGGACCGTCAGGATCATCGCCTCCAGGTTTTTCCGCGTCTCCTCGAGGGGAATGCCCCTTAACCCATCATTGGCCCCGAGTTCCAGGACAAAAACATCTACTGGTTGGCGGAGTACCCAATCCAGCCGGTTACGACCACTGGCTGTGGTTTCCCCGCTGAGCCCTGCATTTATGACCTCGAAGGAATATCCCAGGGAGTCCAGCCGCCGTCCAATAAGGGATGGGAAGGCCAGATTCGGATCCAGACCTAACCCGGCTGTGAGGGAATCCCCGAAAAACAGGATGGTCTGTCCCTTCCGGGCCACGGCAGCTGCATTTTGCTCCGAAGGTGCCGATTTCCCGTTCCCGGGGTCTTTCTGACCTTTGTCATCCCCACAGCCCATGAGGATCAAAACGAAAAAAATATAACGAAACTTTAAGAATCTACCCATCCGGATTTCCTGTTTATTTGGTTTCTATTGTGTATTTTTTGCGGCCGGTTAACGGACTTAAACCAATCTATGTCAAAGATATTAAACGTTCAGCAGCTTCGGAAAACCTATCAAAGCGGCGGATCTGAGCTTACCGTGCTTGAGGATATCTCCTTTTCGGTGCCCTCCGGGACCAGCTATGCCATCGTAGGCCCGTCCGGCAGCGGTAAAACAACCCTACTGGGGCTGTGTGCCGGTCTCGACACCCCTGATTCCGGATCGGTGACGGTATGCGGTCAGCATATGGAAGATCTTTCAGAAGATCAGCGGGCCGCACTTCGGAGTAACAAGGTGGGCTTCATCTTTCAGAACTTTCAGCTTCTCCCAACCCTTACCGCCCTTGAAAACGTCAGTGTCCCTTTGGAATTACAGGGGGACCGGAAGGCCTCAGAAATAGCTCGATCCCTTCTGGAAAAAGTAGGTCTGGGTGACCGGACACACCATTATCCAAGTCAGTTATCTGGTGGGGAACAACAACGTGTAGGTTTGGCAAGGGCTTTCGCAAACCGGCCTGAAATCCTTTTTGCGGACGAACCCACGGGGAACCTGGATGAGCAGACCGGTGACCGGGTTGTACAGTTGCTGTTCGACCTGAATCAGGAAGCCGGGACCACCCTGATCATCGTAACCCACGATATGAATCTGGCCAGGCGTTGCAATCAACTTATGCGACTACAGGGAGGAAGAATCCTCGAATCTGTTAACTCCGGGACCGCATGAGCCAACCTGAGAATTCAGCAGGCTACCCATGGTTGTTTCGCATGGCCTGGCGTGATGGCCGCGCCAGCCTGAAGCGGCTGGTGCTGTTCATGAGTGCCATCGTGCTTGGGATCGCAGCCCTTGTATCCATACAAAACTTTGGGAGGACCCTTGAAGAAACCATATCCGGTCAGTCCAGAGAGCTGATGGGGTCGGATTATCTGATTGACAGTGACCATCCTGCCAATGAGCGCGTTCAGGGGATCATCGATTCCCTTGGAGGCACTCAGAGCCGAGAAATAAGCTTTGTCTCCATGGCTCTGTTTCCCGCCAGGGAGGGCAGCAAACTTATCAGGGTCCGTGCCATGGAGGGAGGATATCCATTTTACGGACATTTGCGGACCCAGCCGGAATCTGCGGCCTCCGATTACCAAACTACTGGGGCCGCCCTGGTGGACGCCACCATGATGCTGCAATTCGGACTGGAGGCAGGAGATTCCATAAAGATCGGCCAAAAGGTATTCCGCATAGGAGGCCGATTGCTGGAAGCCCCGGGCAACACCGTGGTTTCAACTTCTGTGGCCCCGGCGGTTTGGATCCCATACCATACCCTGGATGCCACCGGCCTGGTCCAGACCGGTAGCAGACTGGAGTATAATTACTATTTCAAAGCGCCTCCCGGAACTGATCTGGAGGTTCTGTACGACAGACTTGACCCCGTGCTGGACGCGGAAGATGCGGACATGGACCTGCACACGGATACCAGCCAGCGGCTGGGCAGACGGTTTGAAAACGTTGGGCGCTTCCTGAAACTGGTGGCCTTTATTGCGCTGTTGCTGGGATGCCTTGGGATTGCCAGTTCGGTCCACATCTACATGAAGGAAAAACGCGCCTTTATCGCCGTGCTGAAATGCATGGGAGCCACCCGAAAACAGGCTTTTCTCATATTCCTGATCCAGATCGCCGGTATTGGTTTGCTCGGGGGAATTCTCGGTTCCTCCTTGGGCCTTGTGCTGCAGCAGATCTTCCCGCGGTTGGTACAGGACTTCCTGCCCGTGGAACTGGAGTGGGCCACCCATTGGGGGCCGGTATTTTTAGGGATAGGCCTTGGGTTATTGATGGCGGTATTGTTTGGCCTCCTGCCGCTGATGAGTACCTGGTTCATCAGCCCCCTTTCGGTACTTCGCATAGGACAACAGGATAGCCCGCGTTCAAGAAGACTTACCGCCGGGGTACTTGCCCTGATTTTTTCAGGGATTTGGGGGGTGGCCTATCAAATCCTCGGACAACCCCTACGGGCCCTGTGGTTTGTGATCGGTATTGCCATTACGTTTCTCATACTGGCGGGCATTGCCTGGGGACTCATGCGTTTGATTCGCAGGTATTTTCCTCATTCGTGGGGGTTCGAAGCCAGACAGAGCCTCCTGAACCTGTTCCGTCCCAATAACCAAACCCTGGTGCTGATCCTCGCCATAGGGATCGGTACATTTCTTATCAGCACCCTTTATTTTACCCAGGACATGCTGCTGGCCCGTGCAAAACTGGATGACGCAACGCCATCGGCAAACCTCATCCTTCTCGATGTGCAGGCCGAGCAGGAGTCGGCAGTGGAGGAGCTGATCCGGCCCAGGGGGCTTCCGGTACTCGAAAACATACCCATCGTGACCATGCGGATGGATCAGATTGGAGACATGAAGGTGGACGATATCCGAAAGGACACCGCCTCGACGATAAACGGATGGATCCTGAACCACGAGTTCCGCGTAACCTATCGGGATTCTCTGACACCTTCTGAACGCCTGTTGGAAGGGACCTGGGTCCCCCGTTATAAAGCTGCTGAAGGTCCTGTTCCCATCTCCCTTTCGGACAATGTGGCCAGGGATGCTCAGGTATCAGTAGGGGATCGCATTGTCTTCAACGTTCAGGGAGTGCTAATGGAGACCGTGGTTTCCAGCATACGCGAGGTGGACTGGGGTCGGTTGCAGCTTAATTTTTCTGTGGTCTTTCCCGAGGGCGTGCTCGAGCAGGCACCCCGGTTCCATGTCCTGACTACCTATGCACCTGATGAAATGAAGTCTGCCAGTTTCCAGCAGGACCTCGTCCGTGCCTATCCGAATATTTCCGTTCTGGACATCCGTCAGTTGCTTAGCGTGGTAAGTGATATCCTGGATAAACTCTCCTGGGTGATCCGGTTTATGGCTTTTTTCAGTATCCTAACCGGATTCATCGTTTTGCTCGGGGCGGTACGGACCAGCAAATTCCAGCGGATCCGTGAAAGCGTCCTGCTAAGGACACTGGGGGCCAAAAGCGGTCAGATCCTTCGGATAACCGCCCTGGAGTATTTGTTTTTGGGCGCCATCGGCAGCCTGATGGGCGTGGTACTGGCCCTGCTGGGGACACAGTTGCTGGCCTATGGCGTTTTCGAACTCAATTTTGTCCCTTCCTGGATCCCGTTCCTGATCGTTTTTCCACTGATAAGCCTTACGGTTCTTACCATCGGTCTGTTCAACAGCCGGGCCGTACTGAACAGTCCGCCTCTGGAGGTACTCCGAAAGGAAGGGGTTTAAGCGTCCCCGGTGCCCGATGCCGTGACAGGCTGGAATTACTCTGGCAAATAATCTTAAGAAAAGATCTATATCAGGGGGAGATAATCCGAAGGGGGTATTTCCCAAAAACGGCTTCCTGTTCCTCCGGGGATAGTTCTGTAAGGGTTTT
>SBFL01000069.1 GCA_006227965.1 Bacteroidota bacterium
TCACCCGGGTATTTTGGCCCTGACATGGGTTTGTAGAAATTCAATCGCAGCTTTAAACTGTCCGAAGGATTATAGAGCACGTCAAAAAACAGGGAGTTTAGTTTGCGAAGCCCCTTTTCCACCCTGATCAGGGAGGCCAGCTCTCCCCCCACGGCCACGCTGTCTTTCCAGTAACCTATCCCCTTCCCGCTCATCCCCGGATAGCCTATCTCTTCTTCCACCTGATACATGGGCAGGTTGGTAAGAACGACTTCCTGCAGGGATATGGGTTCATCCTTCATCCGGAACAGGAGACTGTCTTTTTGTTCTTCCATGAGGGAGACCGAAAGGACTATTGGCTCGTAGCCAAGCGAAGAGATCCGTACAAGGTCGGTGCCCGATATCCGCTGAGGCGGGAAGTCCAGCAGAAATTTTCCGTTCATGTCACTCACTGTCCCGATGCCGCGCCCCACAATACCGATATTTGCAAAAGGGACGGGTTGATCCGTCTGAGCGTCGACAACGGTGCCTTTAAAGGCAGTCTGGCCGCACACCTCCCATGAAAGCAATAGGAATAAGGATAGCCTCAGAAAGCTCATAGCCTTATCGTACCCGGCTAATACCCGGGTTGTTTAGGGTCAGCAATTCCTGCCAGACATCCCTTACGGAGAGTTTGAAGGCCTGTACACGCTTTTGCTGGTCCCGTTCCCCGTAATTGTAATAGGTGGTTACTTTAAGGTAAGTGGGGGTCAGGCTCTTGTTGCCCAGATATCTGGCATTGATCGTCCACTGGCCGGGAAGGGCCCTGTCGATGATCTGTTCTTCAGCGGAGTATCCCTTCATTTTTTCATCCAGCAGGCGCTTGTCGTTCTCCGCATACGTATGCTTCCAGGTGTGGTACTGCCCTTCCGGGTTTACGAACTGTAATTCGAATTCCGCCTCTGTGTCGTTCCATTCCACAACCACCCTCGTTGTGTTATCCACATAGGGGTCGGTCAGGATTTTATCAATATTCACCCCCACATCCCGAACGTGGAGCTTCAGGAGGTTGTCACTCTCATGCTGAACGATCTTTGAGAAATTGTCAGAGGCAACCAGGAAGTTCTCATCCACCAGGTATTTGTAGCGGAAGAACATCCGTGCTGCCTTGTCGTACTGGCTGACATCCCTGTAGGCGTTTGCCAGGTCCATGTAGGACTGGCTGTAATGCGGACGTAAAATAAATATTTCCTTGTACAACTCGAGGGCCTCCCGGTGCCGACCGTGTTCCTGATAGAGGTAAGCAAGGGCCTTCATCAGGACCGCATTGCCTTCAAACCTGCCGAAATTCGATTCGATGATCTCGCTTGCAAAGGCTTCCTCCCCGAGCCGGTCGTAAAAGTGCCTGTAGGAATCCAGGAAAAAATAGGGAGAACTCCGGTAGCGCCCCTCATGGGCATTGTAGACCTCCAGTGCTGCTTCATAGGAAGTGGTTCCGTTTAATTCAGTAAGGTAGGTTGGCAGATCTTTCTGGACCTGAGCTTCTCGAAGGGCATCTCCCTTGTAATAGTTGTTTCTCAGGCGTGCCAGGTCTTTGAGTTTTGGGTCCTGTGGGTTCCCTGCTAAGGTATTAATAATGATCACTCCCCCGTTGCCCAGGGCACCATAACGCGATGAATAAGCAACAGAAGAAACAATGGCTATACGTTTAATCTGGTTGATATCCAGCCAAATGGGAGCATCTCTTAATATAAGCCCGTCAACGTCGTATACGGCCACCCGTTGATTGGAAACGGATCCGGGACCCCTGATTATGATATCGCCCCCCTGCTGACAATCTCCGGTGGTCCGGACTCCTGCAAACCGGTTGCGGATTACATTCAAGATGCAGAGTCCGACAGGATTGATATCTTCCTCTGAAAGCAAACTTACCCTTCCGGGGGCCGTGTCCGCGTTCAGGTAACCGAAGGCCGTTCTTATGATCCTGGGGTTGGTTGGATACTCAATGGCCAGATCCTGCTGGGACTTCCTGTGGCTGCCGGTAACCGTCACCTCAGACAACTCCTCCACATCCGGGATCATGATCAGGTTCAGAAAGCGGGTAACGTCCTCTACCCGAACGATATAGTCCTTCATGCCTGTGTAGGAATATTTCAGAAAATCTCCGGCGGCAGCCTGGATTTCGTATTTCCCCCCGGCATTTGTAAAGGTCTGGATTTCCCTGCCCTGCACCTGAATATGCACATCCTTCATAGGGTTCTGACCATCGGACACCGAACCCTTGATGGTACGCATTTCCTGAGCGTGAAGGCCCGATATCATTGATAAACCAACGCTCAGAATAAAAAATTGAAATGCTTTCATGTCAGTGTTTCATTGAATCAGAGGTGGCCGTTGTCCTTCTGCAACCGTGATTGACGGATCAGTTCAGGGCCAATGTGGCTCCTTTGGTCAGTCTGAAGAGTTGCTGGTTCACATCCTTCAGGGTAAGCTTGAACACGCGTACTTCCTTGCGCTGGGATCGGGTACCATAATTATCGTAAATACGCACCTTCAGGTAGGTGGGGGTCAGGCTCTTGTTGCCGTGATACCGGACATTGACCTGCCAGGTACCAGGCAGGGAGCCGTCGATGAGAAACTCCTGGGTGTTAAATCCGATTTCCTTCTCCCTCATGATAGCGTCTTCATCGGTGGCCAGGGAGTGTTTCCACAGGTGGAATTGCTCCTCAGGGTTGACGAATTGAAGGTCGAACTCGGCCTCCCCGTCGTTCCACTCAAAGACCAGGCGGGTCCCCTGGAAGTCCTCTTCTTCAACAAAGAGGGACTGTCGGTTTGCCACACTGACCAGGGCCGGGGCGTGCAAAAACAAAAGATTGTTGTACTCCCGGTTCAGGATGGGAAGGAAGGCCGTGCTGTCCATGGGGATGAGCCCTTCTTCCACCAGGTAGTCATACCTCTTGTACTGGGACGCAGCCTTTTCATAAATACCCAGGTCCCGGTAACTGTTGGCCAGGTCCATGTAGGACTGTCCGTAGGTTGGCCGCAGCCGCATCACATCCTTATAGGTCTCATGGGCTTTTTCCAGGCGGGATCCGGACTGATAGGTGTAGGCAAGTGCCTTGAGCAGGACCGGATTTTTTTCAAACAGGTAGGCATGGGAACTGATGATACCATCTGCGTAATCGGCATCCCGGCGAACCTCGTAGAAATGCCTGTATGCATCCAGGAAGAAATAGGCGGAGCCCGAATAACGGGAGGCGTACTTCTCATAAACCTCCCTGGCAGCCTCCCCGGACGGCGCCTCGACGAGTTCCCTGTAATAGGTAG
>SBFL01000389.1 GCA_006227965.1 Bacteroidota bacterium
CTGCCCAGGCGCAATCCCAGCAGCGGCGTTGCATCGATATGCAAATTCCCCACCCGGGCCGTACCCGTGGCAAAGACATCAAAACCCCGGATATCGGGCAGCAGGTCATAGGCTCCGGATAGGGCAATGTTAAAGATCATCTGATCTGGTACCTGATAATCCCATCCGTCAAAAATGCCGTCCCCCGTTATGTTTTCGTGGATCCAGTCCTGCATTTCTCTTGTCAGGGCCGAAGGGCCCATGATCCCGAGAAGGACTTCCGCCTTGAAAAAGGACCTTTCAAAAGCATAGGTCCCCTCCAGGGCGCCGTATAAGACCCCTGCGAAAGGACGGTCAAAAAAGATGCTGTCCTGTTCTACTTCCCGGGCCGTGACCACTTTTTTAGTAGGCGTATACCCCTCCGATTGTATCCTGAAGCGAAAGAAGTAATCCTTCTTTTTGAAAAACTTCCTTTCAAGACCCATAAACCTTTCAGGACGAAGTGCAAAGAAAATACCGGCCCCAAAGGTGTAATAACGGTCACGGTTTTCAAAGGTTACGTAGGCGTCGTTATCAGAGGTAAAGCCCAGGGCGTATTTATAGGTTGTAGTATCCTGGGAGAAGGATGCCACGGAGCATATCAGGGAAAGGAAACTGCCTGAAAAGAAGGCTTTGTATCTGAAGGTACTGAGGGGTTTCATTATGCCGTCTTGACTACAGGATCTATTCATTTGGGGGCAACCGTCCCACGGACTATTTCAGGATCCGTCTGCCTCCAAAAATCATGTCATTTCAAACATCAAAGATACGTGCAAATACTATAGCAGGTCCTTTTTAGAGCTTCTGTCGCATTGCGTATTCCCATTTACTGGCAATCTTTAAATGACAGCCCGCAGGGTCGAAACCCGTCTCAAACCCCATTAAAAAACCCCTTCCCGGAAAGGAAGCGGTTCTGTTATAATTCCTACAGGCCTACTTTATGTGGTCAGAGATAAAACTCAGGGATACCTCCTGCCTTGAAAAGGTCTTTGAGAAGTGTCCACCTTCAAAACTTTCAAAAGTGTAATTTACGCCATAGGCGTCCAGCTTTTGGATAAGAAAAGGGTAGGCCTCATACATTCCCAGTTCATCATTGAGCCCTATATCGAAATAGATGCCGTTCAGGGACCTGATATTATCGATATAGGTGTCGAGCATATGAAATATGTCCTGGGCCATCCATTTGGATTGGACCTCCTGGATCACTTCCCCAGAATGATCTGGATCAATTGTTAAACACCTCCTCATTATAAACAATTTACGGTCAGACTACTGGCCATTGTCCTTTTATACCAGAAGCACCCTGAATTCTTTTTGGGTGCTTCATACAGCCAGAATGCTTGGAAAAAAGCCGGGTGAACTATATTTGTCCTGCAAGTCGAAAGGTTATAAACCACGTATGAAAAAATGGCTTAAAACTACCCTGATCGTCCTGGGGTCCCTGATCCTTGTATTGCTCCTGATCGGCCTTGGTACCTGGATGTACCTGAAATCCTACTTTTTGGATTTTGAGGAGGAATACGCTGAAAAAAAGGGATTTGCCGAGCTCACCGAAGGTGGATATACCTTCCTGGACCGCAATGGCAATGGAGAGCTTGATGTGTATGAAGATGACCGCGAGTCCACTGAGGCCAGAATCGAGGACCTGCTTTCCCAGATGACACCAGAGGAAAAAATCCACCTCCTTAAAGGCTCTGGCCTGGCCTCTGCCATTGGAAGGGTGGAGCCCGGGGAAGGGATCCCCGGTGCCGTGGGGACCATTGTTCCTACTCCCCGGCTGGGAATCCCCACCGTGTACCTTTCCGATGGGCCGGCCGGCCTTCGGATCGCACCATTCAGGGAGGGGGAGGATCGGAGCTATTACGCCACGGCCTTCCCCATTGGCACCATGCTGGCCTCCACCTGGAATACGGAGCTGGTAAAGGAGGTAGGAAAGGCCATGGGCGCTGAGGCCTTAGAATACGGGATCGATGTCATTCTGGGGCCAGGGGCCAACATCCAACGGCACCCCTTTTGCGGGCGTAATTTTGAATACTATTCTGAAGACCCCTCACTGACCGGGTATATCGGGGCGGCCATGATAAACGGCATTGAATCCAATGGGGTGGGCTCCTCAGTCAAGCACCTTGTGGCCAATAATCAGGAGACGGAACGTTATTTAAACGATGTGATCGTATCGGACCGGGCGCTCCGGGAGATCTACCTGAAAGGGTTTGAAATTATCGTTAAAGAATCCCAGCCCTGGACCATCATGTCCTCCTACAATAAGGTAAATGGTACCTATGTGGCAGAAAACCCGGACCTCCTCACCGGCGTCCTCCGGGATGAATGGGGCTTTGAGGGCCTGGTCATGTCGGACTGGTTTGGAGGCAATGATGCCCCCGCTATGATCCGGGCCGGAAACGATTTGATTGAGCCCGGCACCAAAAAACAATGGGATGCCCTGCTGGAAGCCCATGAAAATGGAGACCTGTCCGAAGCGGAGATCGACACAGCCGTGAAAAGGATCCTGAAGCTGATGTTCGAATCCAAGAAAATGGAGGAGGTTGCCTATGGAAACGATCCGGACCTGGAAGCCCATGCAGCCATCACCCGCCAATCCGCCGCGGAAGGTGCGGTACTATTGAAAAATGAGGGGGTACTCCCCCTGAAAGAGGCACAGACCGTTGCCCTTATCGGTGTGACTTCTTATGACTTTATTGCCGGGGGGACCGGATCCGGGGACGTGAACGAGGCGTATACCATATCCCTGGAACAGGGACTGGCAAGTGCTGAACCTCAGACGGCCATTACGAGTATGGCTCCGGAACCCCTCGCAAACAGGGTGGTATTTGAAATTGCTGAAACCCCTAAAAAGGCCTTTGAGGCCCATAAGGAAGCTAATGCGAAAGCCTTCGTAAAACCGGAAGGCATCTTTGCGATGTTCCAGCCCTATGACCCGCCTGAACTGTTGCTGACCCAACAGGAACTGAAGCAGGCCGTGGAAGAGGCAGATGTGGCCATTATTACTATAGGCAGGAACAGCGGGGAAGGAGGTGACCGGGTGGAACGCGATGATTTCCTGCTGTCTGAGAAAGAAAAGAAGATGATTTTCAGTACCTGTGAGGCTTTCCATGCAGCCGGAAAACAGGTCGTAGTCGTCCTCAACATTGGCGGTGTAATCGAGACCTCATCCTGGAAAGACGAGCCCGATGCCATCCTGCTGGCCTGGCAGGGCGGGCAGGAAGGCGGGAACTCGGTGGCGGACATCCTCAGCGGCA
>SBFL01000113.1 GCA_006227965.1 Bacteroidota bacterium
ACCGAGCTCGCTACGGCCGGTATTCCTGAGCACCACCCTGAAATCGTCAATCGGGGCTGCCTGGCCTACTGTTTCATTTAAGAAATCGATGCTCTGGTCGACTTTTCCATGCATGGACCACAGGACAGAATCGGATACCTGTCTCCCTGCAAAAAACCCAATATTTTTGGAAAGTTTCCGGTGTCTCATGCCCTCACCTGCCAGGATAAGTACTTCCTGTACCGTGTGGGGTTGTGTTATATGAATTTGATCTCCCTGTCTTACCAAGGAAGCATCCATATGACTTACAAGGTCGAAACCTTCGGGGAATCCCTCAATGCTGACCTCGTAAGTGATCTCGTTGTCCAGGTCCCCCCGGATGGGAAACCAGAGCTTATCGATGTTGAGCTCAATCCAGCCCGAATCCCAGTGGTTGGATGCCGAGAGATTCATATCGTATTCGAAGCTAACTGGGATTTCTTCTCCTGGCTCGAGGTCCCTTTCAAAATAAAGGACCTGTCCGGGAAAGGGCCGGTCCGGTCGCTGCCCCATTCTATACTCCCGAAGCCCAGGGGCCATAATCGTATCCAGATGATGCATGGGGTTGAGTATAAAGAACAGGCTGTCAGATGTACCTTCTGCCCGAACAAGGTATTCCATTTCTACCGAAAGGTGGGCTCCTGAAAACAGCAGGTTCATTTTCAGATGGTCTGTGGACTGGGCTCTTAAGAATGTAGCCAGTATAGATATCAGTAATAGTATGAATATCTTTTTCATCCGGGTTCCTTCATGAATATTCCAAAATTCATTCAGTCGCATCCTCCAGGTTTCCCAGCTCTATGAATTCATATTCCGGGGACATTTCAAAAAGCTGCCTCAGGATGGCGGCATGGCCATTGCCGATTACCACCAGAATACGATCCTCCGGGCCTTCCGTGATTCGCTGCAGGTTCCTGAAAATCCGGAGATTCCGGTTATACCACCAAAAAGAAATCAAATCTGCTCCCCGGTACTCTCCAAGCTTGAAATCGCCGATAAGATAAGCGCCATAGCCGTACTCATGAGATTCGCGTGAATTCATATACTTGAAATACTCCAGCAGGGGAACCTTGCTGACCAGTTTGCTCTCCTCTTCGAACCACGTTCTATATATGTCCGAGTAGGGATCGGCATCACTCTGGAAATCAAAGTCTTCCCAAAGGGCTTTCATATAGGCAGAATCAACCACCTGCTCAAGGTCCTCCGAAAACGGGACGGCATCCACCGAGAAAATCGTGTCCAGGTCCAACTCATTGGCGATCCGCATTCCCAACTGATACCTTTCGTCCCGTTTATCCCGATGATCCCCGTCCCGGTATTCCATGAATTTGCGGCCTGCCTCCCATTTCGGGTGGGCTTCTATGGCAATCATATTGGGGTTGAATTTCTTGAGATATTCAACAAGTTCTGTAACTTCGGATTTTTTTGGCTCCTTAAGCACATCTATCTTATCTTCTTCGGCTGCCTTCATGGCATCCAGGCCGGGATAGTTAAAATGGAAGGAACCCACCACCAGAACTTTGGCCCGTTCCTCCGGAAAATAAGTGCTCATAGGTTTTAACAAGATTTGCTCCTGATTTTCAGGTTCCTGATCACGGACCTTGCCACAAGCCACTGACAGCAGTACTACGGGTAGAAGAATTGTTAGATTAAAACGCATATCTCAAAAGTGTTTATTTAGTTAAATACTTAAAAGGGGTCATATAAGGAAGCACTATAAAGGAGACGCGTGAGCCTGTAGAATGTTACACTACTGCAATTCAGGCAGGTAATTCCTCTTGGTCTCCCTGATCAAAATCCCTATCTTGGTCACAAACGAGATGATCTTCCCTAAATCAGACTGCTCATGAAAAGAATCATGCTATTGTTTTTCTCCCTGGTGGTACTATCCTGTTCCGATGACGATGGGGGGGCAGCGCCCAATCCTAATTTCGATCTCGTAGTGGGTACCTGGGACCTGTCGGAGCTGACCATAGCACCGGCACAGGACATAAATGAGGATGGCACCACCACCACGAACATTCTCGATGAACTGCCATGTGTTTCAGCCCGGATTACCCTCAGCTCGGACAATACCTGGTCGTACAGCGGTAATGACGTTATCATCACCACGATTACCGGGGGTCTCTTCAAATTCTTTTGTTCCGACCAAATACGCAACGAAGAAGGAAACTGGGATATTCAGGGAAATTTAGTGCGGCTGGCAGACGTAAGCGGGAACCTCACCCAGTTCACCTTTGACAGCACAGATAACACCCTTACCAATATCATAGGGGAAAACCTCCCGGGCCTGCAGGCTGAAATCTATTCGAAGTAGTAAGGAAGCTGGCAGTGGCAGTTGGCAGGAGGCAGGTTCCGCTCCTGCTGATCAAAAACTTCGATGAACAAGGGCACTGGAAAGAATAAATCGATCCTGAAGGTTTAAGATTTGATTTTACGGGATTTAGCTGCCTTCTGCTGCTGGGTACAGCAGACTTTAGCAGCATGTTTCAATGACATCCTCCTTTGGAATTATCCTTACTCATACTTAAAAATCCGGATATAATCGATACTGAATTCCTGGGGAAAGATGGAATCATCGATCTCCGGCCCCCCGAACTTCCCGCCTATGGCCAAATTCAGGATTATATAAAAAGGCTGGTCAAAAGGCCAGACTTCCTCCGTCCTTTCTTCCGGAGCAAAGGTGTAAACGGCTTCTCCGTCTACAAAAAAGCGAATTTTCTCCGGGTCCCATTCCATTGCATACAGGTGAAAGCCTTCCTCAATGCCTTCGACGGGAGTTTTTCGCGTGTTGATGGAATTCCCATAACTATCCTGTGTGTGCAGGGTGGTAAAGATCCGCCCGGGTTCTTTACCTACATACTCCAGGACATCAATCTCACCGCAACGCGGCCAGCCCACCTCTCCAATATTTGATCCCAGCAGCCAGATGGCCGGCCAAACCCCGGTGCCCACAGGCAGTTGGGCCCTTGCCTCTAACCTGCCGTACTGAAATTCCATCTTGTCCTGGGTGGTAATCCGTGTGGATGAATAGGCAGAATCGGATTTTTGGGCTGTAATTATAAGGTGGCCGTTCTCGAGGCGATAGTTAGATCGGGTATAGATCTGCGCTTCATCATTGCCCCAGCCGCAGTTTTCAGGACATCCGTCCCCCAATTCGAAATTCCAGAATTCCGAAGAAAGTTCACTACCCTCAAACTCCTCAGCCCAATATGGCTGCTGGGGGGCGGAACAGGCCCACACAAAAATCAGTGA
>SBFL01000114.1 GCA_006227965.1 Bacteroidota bacterium
CTTAAAATAATTCATTATGAAAACAATCAATCAATCCGTTTTTTGGTCTGTCTTTTTGATGGGCCTCATGATCATTGGGTGCAAGACCGATCCCAGGGAATCATCCGCTTCGGATGATATCAGTTCAGGCATCGAAACAGGAAAAGAGCAGGGACAGGCTTTTATTGAGGACAACGCCTCAGACCCCAACATCCTCAATATCGCGGTCAAATCGCCGGATCATACCACTCTTGTGGCTGCGGTACAGGCGGCAGACCTGGAAAATGCGCTGGTCAATGCCGGCCCCCTGATGGTCTTTGCCCCTACCAATGAAGCCTTCGATGCCCTCCCTGCCGGGACCGTAGAGGACCTGCTCAAACCGGAAAACAAGGATGCCCTGGCAAACATTCTCAAATTCCATGTCACACCGGGGAATTACAACAAGGAGTTCCTCAAGAAGTTCAAAAAGCTGGGACAGGCCAATGACCAGAATGTTCCAGTGGAAGTAAATGGGGAAGATGTATATGTGGGAGGTGCCAAAATCATAGCCAGCATCCCGGCAACCAATGGCATTATCCATGTAGTGGACAAGGTCATGCTGCCCCCTCAGGAATAAACACCTAACTATTAACCAATAAATAAGATGAAACGATTTACCATTAAAATAGCAATTGTTCTTTCCGGGGTAGCTCTGATGTTCTCCGGATGCAACCAACAAGGAGGGAAATCCTCTAACGGAGCCCTTTCATCCAGTGCAGCTGAAAAGGTGTACGTGGCACCCGGCGAACAGGATGAGTATTACGCATTCCTCTCCGGGGGCTACAGCGGAAACCTTACCGTCTATGGGCTGCCCTCCGGCAGGATGTTTAAGGAAATCCCTGTGTTTTCGCAATTCCCGACCTCCGGGTACGGGTATTCCGAAGAAACCAAACCTATGCTAAACACCTCCCATGGCTTTATCCCCTGGGATGACCTGCACCACCCGGATATTTCCCAGACCAACGGTGAGTTGGACGGGCGCTGGATATTCGTGAACGGCAACAACACGCCCCGGATAGGCCGTATAAGCCTGAGCACGTTCGAGACCGAGGAAATCATTGAGATTCCGAACAGCGCAGGGAATCACAGCTCTGCCTTCATTACGGAGAACACGGAATATGTGGTGGCAGGGACCCGATTTGCCGTACCGGTTCCCCAGCGGGACATGCCCATCAGCGAATACAAAGGTAATTTCAAAGGTGCCCTGACCTTCATAAGCGTGGATCCAGAACACGGACATATGGATATCAGGTTTCAGGTGATCATGCCCGGGTTCAACTACGACCTTGCCCGGCCAGGCCGGGGAGAATCCCATGGCTGGTTCTTCTTCTCAACCTACAACACAGAAGAAGCCAACACCCTGCTGGAAGTCAATGCATCCCAGAACGACAAGGATTTCATCGCGGCCATCAACTGGAAAGCCATAGAGGAATATGTCAACAATGGCGGTGGATCAAAGGTTTCTGCCAACTATGCACACAATGTCTATGACGAAAGCAAACACATGGCCACATCGACCATGAAAAATGAGGTGCTCACAGTAGACCCGACGAAAGTGCCCGGGGCTGTATACCTTTTACCTACCCCAAAATCTCCCCACGGATGCGATGTAGATCCCACAGGGCAATACATCATTGGGGCCGGAAAACTTTCTGCAGACATCACCGTACATTCATTTAGCAAGATGCTGGATGCCATTGAAGGTGAAAAATTTGATGGAGAAGCCTACGGCATCCCAATCCTGAAATTTGATGACGTGCTGGCCGGAGTAGTCAAAAGCGGTGGCCTGGGCCCATTACATACCGAATTTGACGGGAAGGGGAATGCCTATACCACCTTCTTTATTTCCTCTGAAGTGGTGAAATGGCAAATGGAAACCTGGGAAGTAGTGGATCGGAAGCCTACCTTCTATTCCGTAGGTCACCTGATGGTGCCCGGCGGGAACTCCAGAAAACCCTTTGGAAAATACCTGGTAGCCATGAACAAGATCACCAAGGACCGGTACTTGCCAACCGGGCCGGAAATGGAACACTCTGCCCAGATTTATGATATCTCCGGTGAAAAAATGGAACTGCTGTACGATTTCCCCACCCATGGGGAGCCACACTATGCCGCCGGATGTCCTGCGGAATTACTGAAGCCCAATTCCAAGAAGATCTATCGATTGGATGAAAATGAACATCCGTATGGCATCAAATCCCCGGCGGATGCAAGGGTGGAGCGCAGCGGAAAAGAGGTTCATATATATATGTCCACCATTAGGAGCCATTTTACTCCGGATAATATCGAAGGCGTCAGGGTGGGAGATAAAGTCTATTTCCACGTGACCAACCACGAGCAGGACTTTGATGTCCCCCACGGTATTGCAGCCATTGGGGCAAACACATCAGAAATCCTGGTAATGCCGGGGCAAACCAAGACTATTGTCTGGGAACCCAAACAGGTTGGGGTATGGCCCTTTTACTGTACGGACTTCTGCTCCGCACTGCACCAGGAAATGCAGGGATACATAAGGGTATCTCCAGCTAATTCGAACATTGAATTATCCTGGTCGCTAGGGGACTAAATCAGGTTCTGAGGTTTCTTTGTGAAGAAAGGGAAAGCGGGCTGTGTATTAACCTGCCCGCTTTCTTATTCTCACCTGAAGCTTTTTAATCGCAAGCTCAGAATATATGAAAAAGGCGAGCATTCTAATGATCCTGGGGCCACTGTTCCTGACAGGGTTGTATATTCTCCCTCTTTGGAACATCATGTTGGGAGCTCCCCAATATCCGGAACCCCTGGGGATGAATATCCATATTAACGGGATAAGGGGCGTAAGTGAATTTGACATACAGAATATCGACGGCCTGAACCATTATATAGGGATGAAAACCCTCCCGAAAGACGAGGACATGTGGGAGTTCGGTGCCTTTCCGATAATTGTAGGTGTCATGATAGCGCTTGGATCACTGACAGGCTTGCTCGGATACTTCAGGAAGGTTAACTACAAGTCGTTCTTTGGCTGGTTCCTGCTGATGTCCGTGCTGGGGGTGCTGGGCATGTACGACTTCAACAACTGGATGGTCGAATACGGGACCAACCTCGATCCCAATGCGATTATGAAGCTTGAGAACCCGGATGGTACCCCCATGACCTATAAACCACCCCTTTTCGGGCATGTAAAGATGCTAAATTTCGATGTCACCTCCCTGCCTGCAGCAGGTGCATGGATGATGTTTATCGGCATGACCCTGACCCTCGTGGCCGGTTACCTCGGATGGAAGACCTCCAAACCCGAACTAATTACAAACAAAAACCTGCATTAAATCAGAAAATTCCAAAATGATGATAGCGCGAGTCTTGAAGCCCTACGTAGTTATGATCCTGTTAGTCATCCTCACAGGCAGTTGCAAGGTGGAGCCTAAGCCCATCGCCTATGGATCGGACAACTGCCATTTCTGCCGGATGACCATCGTGGACAGGCAACACGCCGCGGAATTGGTGACAGACAAAGGAAAGGTGTTCAAGTTCGATGCCGTGGAATGTATGCTGAACCATGTGAACAATGTAAACCATCAGTCCTTTGCCATAATCCTTGTCAACGGTTATACCCGGCCGGGAGAATTGATAGATGCCTCAGGGGCCACCTATCTCATCAGTGAGGGGATTCCCAGCCCCATGGGTGCATTTCTGACGGCTTTTGAGGATACAGCAGAAGCCAGGGAGGCCCAGCTCATTCACGGAGGCCACCTTTATGCCTGGCAGGAGATCAAAAACCATTTTGAAAACTAAGCCATGAACGAAGTAGGACAGCTCATAAGCACACAACCCGTAAGGGGCCTTCAGGTGCGGAAACCACTCAAAAACAAGACCTTCGAAATTCTTAGCATATCGTTGGAAAAAGGAAATGTCCTCCCTGAACACACCTCTCCCAAAGACGCCTTCCTGCTCGTCCTTGAAGGGGCCCTTGATTTTCACATTCAGGGCAAAAAGTACGCTCTGGAAAGATTGGAGAACTTTTCATTTCCAAAAGAGGCACCTCATTGGGTAGCAGCCCGCGAAAATTCCAGATTCCTGATCATCCGGTAACATGATCCTTAAAAGCATCATATTCATCCATATTCTGGCAGCCACCATCTGGGCCGGGGGACACTTGATCCTGGCTCTTGGATTCCTGCCGAGGGCCCTGAAAAATAAGGATTTCAGCATCATCGAGGGGTTTGAATCCCGTTATGAGCCGATAGGTATTCCGGCCCTTCTCATTCTGCTGCTAACAGGCATTTATATGACCGCCTACTATGCCCCTGATTTCTTTTTGCTCAGCTGGGACGACCACTATACCCGGCATATCCTGCTAAAATTCGGGCTGTTATTGTTGACCGTTGCCCTGGCGGTTCATGCCCGGTTCTTCCTCATCCCCAAAAAAGCGCTAAGGTCCCTGGCATTACATATCTTTTTGGTAACTGCCATTGCCATACTTTTTGTACTATTGGGTTTTAGTGCCAGAAGTGGTGGAATATTATGAACCTCCAAAATCGTCATAGCTTTTATCTTTTACTCCTACTGCTTTTGGGAGTTCCCCGTGTCTGGGCAGGTACTATTCCGGTATGCGGGAATTGCCACGCCAGGACCATACAACAGGGCATCGCCCTGGCAGAAGACCGGGACACTTTGCTGATCAGAGACGCGGTTTATAAGGAGTACAACCTCATCATAGACAAACCCTTGACCCTTCTTGGAGAAAACTACCCCGTTGTAGACGGGCAGGAAAAGGGAGAGATCTTCAGGATCGTTTCTGACCATGTTCAAATTCAGGGCCTCAGAATTATAAATGTTGGTGTCAGTTACACCTCCGACCATGCGGCCATACGTGTGGTCCGCAGCAGTAATTTCCATATTGAGGACAACCGGTTCGAGAATCTCTTTTTCGGAATTTTCCTGGAAAAATCTTCCCATGGCATTGTAAGGGGCAATCAAATTACCGGGGTGGCCCGGGACGAATACAATTCAGGCAATGGGGTCCATCTGTGGTACTCCAACAATGTGGCTGTCACGGACAATCGGATAGAAGGGGTCCGGGACGGGATCTATCTGGAGTTTTCAGATACGATACGCATCCGGGGGAACGAAAGCCGGAAAAACCTCCGTTATGGTTTGCATTTCATGTTCTCGAACGACAATGTGTATACAGACAATCTTTTTGAAAACAATGGGGCGGGGGTGGCTGTGATGTTCTCCAAACGGATCCGGATGACCGGCAACCGGTTCCTGAAAAACTGGGGACCAGCCTCCTATGGCATGTTGCTCAAGGAGATCAACGATGCCGAGATCAGCGGTAACCTTTTTGAGCAAAACACGGTAGGTATCAACATCGAGGGTTCCAACCGCATTACCTACATCGAAAATGACTTTGTCAGCAATGGATGGGCCGTCAGGGTGATGGGTGCCTGTTACTCCAACTCCTTTAACCGGAATAATTTCCTCTACAATTCCTTTGACCTCTCCTATAACAGCAATGTGAATGACAACAGCTTCGAGGGGAACTACTGGAGCTCTTATTCCGGGTACGACCTGGACAAAAACGGGGTCGGTGATATCCCCCACCGGCCCGTGAAACTGTTTTCCTATATCGTCAACCGCACCCCGGAGACCCTGATCCTGCTGAGGAGCCTTTTTATGGACCTGATCGATTTTTCCGAGCGTGTATCCCCGGTATTCACCCCGGACAACCTGGCGGACCCCCGCCCCCAAATTCGCGCAATAAAATGATACGTATAGAGAACCTGTATAAGCGGTTTGGCAGGAACGAGGTGCTCAAAGGGGTGGATCTCAACATCCCCGAAGGAGGCATCTATGCGGTCCTGGGCCCGAATGGTTCCGGGAAGACCACCCTTATCAAAAGTGTACTGGGACTGGTCATCCCCAACAAAGGTTCGATCAAAGTCCTCGACAGGCCCGTGAAAGGACAGTGGAAATACCGGGAGGAGATCAATTACCTGCCCCAGATCGCCAATTTTCCGGGGAACATCCGGGTAAAGGAGCTTATCGGCATGATAAAGGACCTGCGGCAAAAAGCCGGGGACGAAGGAACCCTCATTCGTATGTTCGGGCTGGAACCCTTCCTGGACAAAAAACTGGCCAACCTCTCCGGGGGCACCAAGCAAAAGGTCAACCTGGTGCTGACGTTTATGTTTGACAGCCCTGTGATTGTGCTGGACGAGCCCACCTCAGGCCTGGACCCGGCCTCCATGATCGCCCTGAAAGACCTGATCCAAAAGGAAAAACAGGCTGGCAAGACCTTTCTGATCACCACCCACATCATGCAATTCGTGGAGGAAATAGCAGACCAGGTGGTGTACCTGCTAGAGGGGCAGGTTTATTATACGGGAACCCTCTCCGGCCTGCTGGAAAAAACGGGGCAAAAAGACCTGGAATACGCCATTGCGGCCATCACAAGCGAGAAATAACATGCTTAAGATTCTCAAATACAGTTTTTATGACCTGATGCGCAGCCGGTGGAGCTATGTGTATTTCCTTTTTTACCTGCTGCTCGGAATGGTACTGCTGTTCCTGAACAACGACCTGTCCAAGGCGGTGATCACCCTGATGAATATCATCATCATCCTGGTCCCCCTGATCGCCACGATCTTCGGGGTCATGTACTTCTACAATTCCAGGGAGTTCACCGAGCTCCTGCTGGCCCAACCCCTTAAGCGAAGTTCTATTTTCCTGGGGCAGTACCTGGGGGTGGCCGGTTCCCTGACCATGAGCCTGGTCCTTGGGCTGGGCCTTCCTTTTGCCCTCTACGGGCTTTTCCAGAGTGGGGCCATCCTGAACTTCTCCCTCCTGATCCTTATCGGGGGGCTACTCACCTTTATATTTGCCGGGCTGGCCTTCAACATTGCCATCTCAAACGAAAACAGGATCAAGGGGTTTGGCTATGCGGTACTGCTCTGGCTATTTATGGCCGTGATCTACGACGGCCTATTCCTGCTGACCCTGATCGTCTTCGAAGAATACCCGCTGGATACCTTTTCCCTCATCGCCACGGTGTTCAACCCCATTGACCTGTCCCGGATACTGATCCTTTTAAAACTGGACATCTCGGCATTGCTGGGCTATACAGGTGCCGTATTCAAAGACTTCCTGGGCACCCGGCTCGGGTTTATCATTTCGGGGGCAGTATTGTTGCTCTGGACCCTCCTCCCGGTTTGGAGTTTATCGGCAAAGGCTAAAAGAAAGGATTTTTAAGTTTGGAGATGTCAAACGTATTCAATGAATAGACGATAATGATTTCTAAAAAGCCCTGTTAAATCTCACAGAAAAGGACCCTCTATTGCTTTGCTTTCTGAATCTCCGCACTTCCTTCTCGACGGGCTTGAATTAAAAGTTTTAAACTTCACCTGGCGTACAAGCAAAGATCATGAAAAGCAAGCCGTCGTTTCCTGCGGCTTGTATGTCAATCTTTTGGCTCATAGGTCTTCCCGGTTTTTTGCCCATACCTTTGCAGGGAGTGAAACGAAGTGTAGTATTTGTAAATGTTGCTCACATACTGCACCGTTTCCCGACCTATTTCCCTGGCTGCAATGAGTTCCACCTGCCCGAACCATTCATTCGGATTAAGTCCCTGTTCCACAGTTTTTTTTCGCATCTGGTTCATCCGTCCCGGACCCATGTTGTAGGCCGCCAGGCTCAATAGCATGGCATTGAGCGGGTCGATGTCCGGGCTGATAAAATACCGGCTTCGCAGAAAATCCAGGTATTTGGCAGCAGCGTGGATGTTGTTCTCCATATCGTACACATTATCAATACCCACATTCGGATCCGCGGCCGTACTGGGCTTGATCTGCATAATGCCCACTGCCCCGGCCGGGCTTTTCTTTGAATTGTCCAGCTGGGATTCCTGATAGCCCTGGGCTGCAAGCAGGAGCCAGTCCCAATTGTACTGTTCGCCATAGTTGCGGAATAGGCTGCGGAGCTCCACAAAACGCTTTTTGGACTCCGCGGAGTTGGCCTTATTTAAATACATCGAATTACTCAGGTATTTCTTGAGCAGGATGTTTCCCGTAAGGGAACCCTGTTTGTGTTCCTTCAGAAATGTATCCACAGCATCCTTGAGCTCCGGGCTGTTCTTGCGCATGGCCCAGGCGATTTCACCCCCGGTTTTAATGGGAAAGTCTCTGTGTGCCCGGATCTCGGGGAGCAGGGGTTCCCAGAGGCTGACGGCAAATTCATTCGATACGGTAACCGGAATTAGCCCGGCATTGACCATTTCTAGGATGTCGTCATCCTCAAGGTGTTCATCCAAAGCTGCCACATGTATAACTTCCTTACCAGCCTTTCGCAGGGAATCGCTGAAGACTGTCAGGTGTTCGAAATAGCTGCTGGAGGGACGCACATAAACCGTATCCCCCAGCAGGTCTTCCAGTTGCAACACCAAAGGTCCCCCCGGCCCGGTAACCAGTATTTCCTTCCAGTTGTCCAGGGCAGGGATGGAAAACGCCACCTCCTCCCTTCCTTTTTCGGTGATGACCAGATTGGCGGCTGCCAGGTCCCCATAGCCTTCCTTCAGGGAAGGCAGGATCCGATCCCGGGTCATCGGCAGGAAGATTACCTGAACATAGCCAGGGCTCCCGGGCTTCTTGCCCAGCCGTTCATTGAATTTTTGTTCGAACAGGGTGAGGGCGTCATAGGTTATTCCACTCCTGCGGGTGCCATCGATGAAATAGCTCGTGCGGTTATAGGGGACCAGGACACGGATACGCCGGCGTTCGATCATCCCATCCAGGTCGCCGGTCCATTTTTCGCCCAGACCCAGAATTTCATCTGCCGGGTCAAATTCGGGTTCCGGCATCCCGCCGGCAAGATTCGAAGTATCTGTTTCTCTGGTCTTGCCGGATTCCTGCTTTTCCCT
>SBFL01000167.1 GCA_006227965.1 Bacteroidota bacterium
GGAAAAACGGATGCGAATATGCAGACGGGGGACTGGGCTGCATGGTACCAATCGAAGAGGCCATTCACCGCGGTGCCACGGTTGTAGATGCCATTATCCTTCATACGGAAGTCACCCATGTAAACCGGATGCCTTCAAATAACCCCTTTTCCCTGCTGACCAACATGTTTGGCTTCATGCTGGATCGTATTGAGGAGCAGAATGTGAAAATCGGGAAGTTTACCGCCAACCACAAGGACGCCCTGATCAACTTTTACTACACTCCGACGATTCTCACTACCAATTCACTGGTCTTTGACCGGGAACAAATGACAAAATGGTGGAAGAGCGGCTTTTTGTACGCATCCAGCCGAAGTGAGGGAAGCAGTGAATTAGAGCTCGGGTAAGGCTACCACAGCTCCCCGATCTCCTTCTTTACAAATGAGAGGGCGGTTGCCGACGGGGATAATTTGTCCATGGTATCGCTCAAAAGGTCTTCCCGAAGTTTATCAGCGCTTTCCGATTGGCTCATAGCGGATTTTCGTATGGCCTGTATGGTGGCATTCTTCGCCGCCTTGATCACGTTCCAGCATTCATCCGTCATATAGATCTGTTGGGAGAGGTTGTGTTCGAATTCATTCTCGATGGTTCGGATCAGCAGGTTTTCATAATCTATTTTTTCCGGAGATTTGGGAGCCACCCGTACCACCAGATTGGTAAGGGAGATTCGTTCCAGGAAAAGGGCCATCCGCTCATAGGCCTGCAGGCGGATCGGCAGGGTGTTTTTCTGGCTGTTCTTGTGGAGAAGAAACCTGCGTCGCCCTTCTTCGTTCCTGGTGTGCAATCTGAAAAAATAAAATGCCACTGCACCAGTTACCACGGCAGGAAGCAGATAGGCAAAAAGTTGTAGTATGTCATCTCCGGTCATCGGATGCGGTTTTTAAGTGGGTTATCGACAAAAAGAACGAAGGAAACAGGTAAAAAGTATAAGGTGTTGGGATTCCTCCCGACTTAGTTTTTGACCTCTTCCTTTACAAATGAATAGAACCTACGGTAGTCAGGATGTAGCAGGATATCCACTCCCTCGCTGAAATTACCATCCCTTGCCCGGGCCTTCATGCGGCTTTCAGGGACTGAAAATTCCGACTGCAGCACATTCATGACCTCAGTAGCCTGCCGTGCTGCCAGCACCATATCTCCTGTCATGGTCAGGCCATCTACCGTAACGGCCATATCCGGATAGGCATTGATCAGGGCCGCAACACGCTGCAGCATGGTTCTGCCATCCTCAGTAACCTCGGTCCCGGTATCGCTCCCCATGAGCTCGGTAAGTCCGCCGGAAATAATCAGGCTTCCCGCGGCAACTTTCATCCGGGCGTTTTCCCCAAGTGTGCGTTTTGCATCGTTCAATAGGGCTATAATGGTAGAGTCATTGCTTCCCAGGGCTCCCACAATGCCGTTGAGTTGCTGCTCCTTGTCATTCAGGGAGGCCAGGGCCTGCGTTAAGGCATCTGACTTCTTGTTGGAGACATCGGCAAAGCTCCCGAGGTTTTTCAGGAGGGTGGCATTGGCATCCTTTAATTCAGCAACCTGTGCCTCATAGGATTCCGCCTTTGCCAGGCTGGCTTTTTCCCTTGCCTGTGTTTCGGAAACGGTGGTTTGAAGTTGCCTGATTTCCGCCTGCAGGCTGTCTATGCGATCCAGTAAATCGCTTTTGCGCTGTCCGAAAAGCCCCTGGGGCAGGACCAGGGCTAAAAGAAATGAGCCGGTGAGCGTGATGTAATTCAGATTAAGGTTCATAATAGCCGGTAGAATTTTTGCAAAGATAGGTTGTTTGGGGAATAAAAAGAGATTCCCCCGGCAGCCGAAAAGCCGTCCGAAGGAATTTCCACATTACTATTTATTGGGGTTAGAAGGTTCAACTCTTATTCAGGTAGTCAAGGCTGAGTTCTGTAAGGGCCTTCACGCCCAGCATCAGGCCAGCCTCGTCGATCCTAAAGTCAGGGGTATGGTGGGGGAAGGATTCCTCGTTCCCCGGGGTCATTCCTCCCAGGAAAAAGAAAAACCCGGGTACCTCCCGCTGGAAATATGAAAAATCCTCGGCTCCTGTAATCGCCTTCTGGGTCTGGATGTTTTCGTCCCCTGCCACCCGTTTCAGGGTGGGAATCATAAGGCTTACCAGCTCAGGATCGTTAAAAGTAATGTCGGTGGCATCCTTTATTTCAATGCTTGCCTCGCCTCCATAAGCCTTTGCGATCGCGGGGACCATTTCCATCATTCGCCTGTTGATCAGATCTTTCATGCCATAATCCAGGGTGCGGATCGTACCGATCATTTCTGCACTTTCGGGTATGATATTGAAACGAACCCCGCTCTTGATCTTGCCCACAGTGATCACAGCTGCCTCCTTGGTCAGATTGGCCTCCCGGCTTATAATGGTCTGCAACCCGTCTATGATCTTGGCACTGATCAGGATCGGATCCACTCCGGACCATGGCTGAGAGCCATGGCTCTGTTTTCCCTTGACATTTATTGTAAAGCTCTGGGCGGCTGCCATAGTGCTTCCTGACTTATACCGGATAACCCCCACCGGGGTTTGGGAATTGATGTGGAGTCCGAAAATGGCTTCCACATCCGGGTTTTTAAGCACGCCTTCCCTGATCATCAGCAGCGCGCCTCCTTCCTCGCCGGGGGGCGGGCCCTCCTCGGCAGGCTGAAAGATAAATTTCACTGTGCCTTTTATTTTGTCCTTGTTTTGGGCGAGTACTTCCGCAACCCCCATCAGGATTGCCGTGTGGGTATCGTGCCCGCACGCGTGCATTACCCCGACCTTTTCCCCCAGGAATTCAGAAGTAACCTCGGAGCGGAAGGGCAGTTCATTTCGTTCAATCACGGGAAGGGCATCAATATCAGCCCTAAGGGCCACTACCTTACCGGCCTGGCTGCCTTTAAGGAGACCAACGACCCCGGTATGTGCCACACCTGTCTGAACCTCAATACCGAGGGCCTTGAGATGGTTGGCGATCTTTTCGGCGGTCTTGAATTCCCGGTTGGACAGTTCCGGATGCTGGTGGATGTCCCTCCTCCATTCAATTACTTTGGGCGCTACGTACCGATAGGCAGTCTGCAGGTCCTGATCCTGAGCAAAAACACCAACGCTCATGGGCAACATCAATAAGAGTAAACTTCTTTTCATATGGTTTAATTTAAAATTTTATCAAATGGTAACCTGATTCCTGAAGCTGAATCAGAGCAGTGACCGCCGAAA
>SBFL01000119.1 GCA_006227965.1 Bacteroidota bacterium
AGTTGTTCTCGTCATAGGAATACCAGGTCAGCATGGAACCATTGTACCAGTAGCCCTTATTGCCTTCATCGCCCCTGGAACGGACAGCCATCCTGTCCGGGCCCCGGAAGTAGACCTGATGATTTTCAAATGTTCGCTCCAGCAGGCCGTCCTCGTTGGTTTCGTCATGTACTGTAGCCAGATCAAAAGAACACGTCTCAAGGCTGCCGATGACCCGTCCCATTTTGTCAATCAGGGAAATGGCCACAGGGTCAATATCCTTTTGGTCCTGTGAAAATGCCAGCAGGGGCATCCAAAGTAAAAGAAATAGAAAGCGCTTCATTTAATAGTGGATTAGGAAAATCGATATCGGCGTTTGCAGGATATCCCGGTCAAATTACCTTTTTGTGATCAAAACCGCAAGAAATACTTTACATATAGAGGTGCATGGAATGCCGCAAGGCGGGTTTTGATATGGGTCGGGCATAAAAAAGTTACCTGCTGCAGATGATACGGTCTGTGGGACGTACTAATGATGACGGATTACCACCCCCTGTATATGATGGCTCCGGGAAATTCATACCGCCCGTCCGCTTTACGCATGAGGTACAGGTCGGATTTCTTGCCGGCCTGAAAGCTCCCGAATCACCTTCGGATTTGCCATACCCGCGGCCTGGCCATGCCGGATATCGATGAATGGTATACTGTCCTCAGATAAGGTATTCTTCACATCGGCATCCCGGTCCTGCACCGGACCGCGCCAAAATGTGATTTCCCATAACTACGCTTGGCATATTTACCCGGCCTCTGCATAAGCGGCTTCCAGCCATGCCCTGAGTTCGGCGTCCACTTCCCAGGCCTCCGTGAGCCGTATCCGGTGCGTGCACATGCTACCGAAGGGGCCTGAACCTTCCAGACGACCAGCTGTCTCCTTTTCCCGGAGTTTTAAACCCAGGTCGATCCGGGTTTTGGTGGCAGGCTTTATAAGTGCAAACTGTTTCTTGCGGACCAGGCTCACCGTTGTTTTTTTCGGAACCACCTGCACATCCGAACCGAAGGCCCGCACAACCGTCAGAAGTTTTTCATAGATCGGCAGCAGCTGCTCTTTTCCCGAGTACTGGGCCGCGACCAGATCTTCCGGGGCCCTGTTCTCGTTTTTTGACAGGGTAACAATGGTATTTGCGTAGCCGTGGGAAACCCCGTGCTCCTTTTTGAGGAAATTCACGGCCTCGGAGTGTTTTGCAAAGGATTTGGAAACCAGCAGGGATTTCCACTGATCCAGGGATTTCCCGGTTCTCTCCGGCATGTTTTCAATCATGGTTTTAAGAGCAGGATCCATATTAGCCGGATTTTGGTGTTATTGGGAAGCCTCTTGTGGCTTGTAGGGATACGCATAGGCCTCATTGGTGATATAATGGTACCAGTTCCAGAATTGCCAGGGCCTGATCTCAAAGGTGCGGTAGAGTTCCCTGTCTTCTGTCTGAGGATGTAGGTCGAGGAATTTCTTGAATTCCCGCTCCATCATGGCAACATCGGGCCCTCCGCCCGGGTCCACCATGAATTCGAATTCAGCATTTCTGGTTTCAAAGATGTAAATCACCGCGGAGCCCGCAGAAAGGGTTTGCATATAGGCTGAAAGAAGATTGCCAGCCAGAATAATGGAGACTACCGCAAGCCAGAAGTATTTCCACCGTATTTTCATCTGAATTGTATCTGTTAGGTGCTGCTGGGTGCTGCTAAAGATACAAAACAAGGGTCAAATTCCCGTTGGAGGGAAGCTTACCTGAACATGCGGATAATTTCCCCATGTCCCTTTCCCATCACGCTTCGTTCATAGGCCGAAACAACCCTGTCCATCGACACGGGAAGATGGCCAGGGAAGTAGGTCCGGTATGCCTGGTAGGCGTCTTCCACCAGTCCGAGTGAAACTACATTGAGGCGATGCCCGGGGGTCATTTCAAGGGCTGCAGCCCGGACGAAGCTGTGAAGGGCGCCGTTCACCATGGCTGCACTGCTGGTAGCCGGTACCGGGTCGTCCGCAAGGATGCCGGCAGAGAGGGTTATCGATCCCCCCGGGTTCAGAAAGTAATCTCCGATCCTGACCAGATTTACCTGTCCCATTAGCTTGCTCCGGATCCCGATATAGTAATCGGCCTCGCTCAGTTCCTGCAGAGGTGCCCATTTCGCCTCACCGGCTATACATATCAAGGCATCCAGGAATCCGGCTTTTTCAAAAAACGCCTTTATGGAATCCGAATCGGAAATGTCCACGCGCAGGTCACCGCTATTCCTTGAGGCGGTAAGGACCTGATTCCCTTCCCTGAAATGAGCCGTTACTTTGCTGCCTATGGTACCCGTTGCACCGATGATTGCGATTTTCATCTTTAATGGGCTATTTAATTTTGTTTTTTCCCCTGAGTGCCCGGATCCGTTCCGCCAGGGGTGGATGTGAATAATGAACGAACACATAGGCCCGGTGGGGGGTGAGATTGCTTAGGCTTTTTTTAGACAGCTTTTTGAGGGAACGCACCAGAGATTCCCCGTCAAAGGTCTCCCGGGCGTAGCGGTCTGCCTGGAATTCGAACCGACGGGATACGTAGTTCATCACAAGGCCGGTCAGCTCGCTGATCGGGCTGTAGAGCAGGGCAAAGCTGAGCAGGGCAGCGTGGATGCTCGGTTTCGAGACACCGATCGCCAGGGCGACCTGCGGGTTATTGATAAAAAGGGACAAGACAAACAGCGTTAGTCCGGTCAGGGTGATGGAAGTCACCAGGTTTATGATGATGTGGTTCTTTTTGTAGTGCCCTACCTCGTGGGCAAGGACTGCCACGATTTCCTCCTCCTCCAGGTCTTCGATGAGCGTATCGTAAAGGGCGACCCGTTTTTCACGTCCAAAACCAGAGAAATAGGCATTGGCTTTGGTCGACCTCTTGGAGCCGTCGATCACAAAAATATTCTTGAGCCCAAAACCCACTTTCCGCGCATAGGCTTCAATACGAACTTTAAGGCTTCCTGCTTCCAGGGGCTCCTGCTTGTTGAACAGGGGAACGATCAGCCTGCTGTAGAACAGGTTCATAAAAACGGTAAAGACGGCTATGAGCCCCCAGGCATAGATCCAGAAGAAGGCCCCGGCCCACTGATAGAACCAGAGCACCAGGGCGAGTATACTGCCCCCCAGCAGGAGCATAAGGATCCAGCCCTTTAGTTTGTCGGCGAAAAAAAGGGCCGGGGTGCTTTTGTTGAAGCCGAATTTTTCTTCGATCACAAAGGTGTGGTAGTAGGTCAGGGGAGTGGAGACCAGATCGCTGCCTACCATAAGGATCCCGAAAAACAAAAGGGCCTGCACCACGGGATCTTTACTGATCGAAGCGGTGATTCCATCTACCCAGCCAAACCCTCCGAAAATCAGAAATACAAGGATCAGCAGAAAGGAACTCCCTGAAGAGAGCAGCCCAAAACGAAAATTCACCTTTTTGTAAGACTGGGATTTTCGGTATTCCTCCGGATCAAAGAGGTTTTCCAGTTCAGGCGGGACGGGATCATCAAATTTTCGGGCGTTGAGAAAATCCAGCAAGGCATCCACCGCAAACTCTATCAGGAGAATGCCGATGATTATGTAGAAGAGGGTGGTCGCGGTCATGTAATTTAAATTGGTCCGTAGGGGAAAATAGAAATAATATTCTTCAACCACTTAATAAATTAGTCCAATCGGCAGCCAGGGAGGCGCTCCTTACCCGGAGAAACCCCGCTGCCTTTTAGCTTCAAAAATCAGAATAGAAGCCGCAACTGAAACGTTCATCGAGTCAATGGCCCCCTGCATGGGAATTGCAATCCGGGCATCCGCTTCACGCATCCACACAGAGGTAAGTCCGGTGGATTCCGTGCCAACGACGATTGCTGTGGGGCCTGTGTAGTCCACCAGATCGTAACGAAGGGAATCACCAAGAGCGGCGGCCATGACCTGCATCTTTTTTTTCCGCAGGTAATCCAGGACCTCTGGGCTGCTTCCGGTGGCCACCTGAACGGTGAACAGGCATCCCACACTGGACCGGATCACATTTGGGTTGTAAAGATCTCCTTTTTGATCAGCTATGATAACTGCATCGAGGCCTGCTGCATCCGCCGTGCGCAACAGAGCCCCTATATTACCGGGCTTTTCCGGGGCCTCAGCCACAAGAATCAGGGGTGCCTCCGGGGTAAGCACCAGGTCCTGAAGGCGGTGCTCTTTGGAAAACATGAGGCCTATCACCCCTTCTGTTTTACCCCGGTACGCCAGGTGGCGATACACTTCGGGGCTCAGGCTCACCAGGGGACAGCCTTCAAGGCCCGGAATACTCCGAAGCGTAGATTCCGGGAGGATGTCCGGGCAGAAGTACAATTTGTCGGGAAGGTATCCGCCTTTGAGCGACAACCCCAGTTCCCTGAGCCCCTCCAGTACAAACCTTCCTGAATTACGACGGTCCCTGGATTTGCGATTCCAGTGTTCAAGCTGACGTATTTCCGGATTCTGCGTACTGCTGATATGTTTGACATCTCCCATAGCCAGCAAAAAACGGGGCAGTCTTCTGCCCCGTTTCCAAAGATAGTATTCTTAGCTGTTACTCCCGCGCGTACTTGCCCATATACCTTTTCCACAGTTCGGTCTGATGTGTTTCAAGGGATAGTTCCCTACCATCGATAAAGGCATGGGTCAACTGGTTGCCGGTCATTTCAAGGGCGTCCCCCTCCGAGATGAACAGGGTGGCGCTTTTCCCTTCCGCCAGTGTCCCGTACTGATCATCAATCCCAAGGATTTGGGCCGTGTTCCCCGTAATCATTTTGAGGGCCTCCTCCCGGTCCATGCCCTGGCCGACCACATGCCCGGCATAGAAAGGCAGGTTCCGGATGTTGTGCATCATGGCACCATCATTCTGCAATCCAACCAGCAGGCCGGCATCGACAAGCATTTTGGGCAGTTTGTAGGACAGGTCGTACTGGTCATCAGCCAGTTCAGGAAGTGTATGGGGGTGGCGTACCAGTACAGGAACATTGTGTTGCTTCAGTACCCCGGTCACTTTGTAGGCCTGGTAGCCCCCGACCAGTACCACATTCTTTATCCCGGCTTCCTTCAATGCGTTGATGGCATCGACGATTTCACGTTCTCCGTCTGCATAGGTGTAGAGGGTTTTGCTGCCGTCAAAAAGCCCCTCCATAGCAGCGAATGCAGGGTTTACCTCTTTAGCGGGCCCGGCCATGTAGGCCCTGGCATTTTTTACAAACCGGAGTACCTCATCTTTCTGGTCTGCATACTCCTTGTTGGGCTGGTACCCCCGGGGTTCACCCATCCACCAGCGTCCCCGCCGGAAGCTGCTGGGCCAGTGCAGGTGGATGCCGTCATCCTCCTTAACGATGGCGTCTTCCCAGTTCCAGGCATCGAACTGTACAATAGAGGAGGTGCCCGAAATGCGCCCTCCCTGGGGAGTGGCCTGTCCGAGGAGCACCCCGTTGGGCCGCATGCTTTCTACGATCTGGGATTCGGCGTTATAGGCGATGATGCTGCGGACATGGGGGATCATGCCCCCGATTTCTGCATCGTCGTCCGTGGCACGTACCGCATTGATCTCAATAAGGCCGATGGGCCGGACGGGGGCTATAAAGCCCGGATATACATGCTTCCCGGAGGCATCGATCACCCTGCCGGCTGGTGCAACCCCTGAACCAAGGGCCGTAATGATGCCCTCGTTGAAGGTGATGGTCCCATTTTCAATTTCCTGCCCGTTCCCCAGGTGCAGGGTGGCTCCTGTGATACTGATTGTTTCTGATTGGGGAGGCGCCGGCGTTTGCTGTGCCTGCCCGGTAAAAAGACAGACTAAAAGCACCAGGGAAGGGAATATATTGGATTTCATAGTATTCATTTTTGCTAGCATTTCTGTGGTTTACAAACTGTTACAATGGAAGGCCTGCTTCTGGCGTTGCCGTGGCATCCTCAGATTAATTCCTCCTTCCTTCGCTTCCAGCATCATATTGATGAGTTGGTTGCGTTCGGCTGCCATCTGGCGCTGCATTTGGGAGTCCTGTTCCCTGCTGAAATACGGAACCCCTTCAATATAGGTGGCCTCGGCCACAGAATACACGGACAAAGGATTTCCCGTCCATAGTACCAGGTCAGCATCTTTTCCAACTTTGATGCTCCCGACCCGGTCGTCAATATGCAGTAATTTTGCCGGGTTAAGGGTTACCGTCTTCCAGGCCTCCTCTTCAGTCAGCCCGCCGTACTTAATGGTCTTGGCAGCTTCCTGGTTCAGCCTGCGGGACATTTCCCGGTCATCGCTGTTGATAGCAACCGTTACTCCCTGGCTGTGCATGATGGCCGCATTGTATGGAATTGCGTCCTTAACTTCATACTTATAGGCCCACCAGTCGCTGAAGGTGGAACCGCCAACCCCGTGCTCGGCCATTTTGTCCGCCACTTTATACCCCTCAAGTATGTGGGTGAAGGTGTTGACTTTGAATCCCATTTTATCAGCCACCTTCATCAGCATATTGATTTCACTTTGCACATAGGAATGGCAGCTGATAAAGCGCTCTCCTCTGAGAATTTCGCCCAGGACCTCCATTTCTTCATCATACCTGTAGGGGTTGCCTGAATCTTTCAGGGCCTGGTATTCCCTGGCCCGCTGGAAATAGTTCATGAAGACCTGCTCCACCCCCATCCGGGTTTGGGGGAACCTGCTGAAACTCTGCCAGTTTGATTGTTTGACATTTTCTCCCAGGGCGAATTTTATAAACTTGGGCATGTCCGCGTATAGCATTTCCCCGGCATTTTTGCCCCATTTCAGCTTAAAAATGGCGGAACGGCCCCCGATCGGGTTGGCCGAGCCATGCAACAACTGAACTGTGGTCACACCCCCGCCCAGATTGCGGTATATATTGATGTCTTCCGGGTCCAGCACATCGGCCATTTTTACTTCGGCCGAGGAATTCTGTCCCCCTTCATTGACAGCCAGGGCTGCAATATGGCTGTGTTCGTCTATGATGCCGGCAGTGAGGTGCTTTCCGGTGGCGTCTACCACCCGGGCGCCCCCTGCAGACAAATCCTGCCCGATCCGGGATATTTTCCCATCGCGGATCAGCACATCGGTATTCTCAAGGATTCCTGCATCTTCTGAGGTCCAAACCGTGGCATTTTTAAAAAGGACGTCTTCCTGTTTGGGAAGGCTCCTGTACCCGTAACCCACATTGGGATAGCTTAGGGGAATCATTACCGGGGCTTCCTTCTCTGCGGGGGAATCCTTTTTCGGTGCCTCTTCATAAGAACCTGTTTTGCGGGCAGTAAATCGGGTTTCCTGCCCGTCCGGCAGGACTATTTTACCAGAAAGGTCATCGGAACCGGATGTCACCAGGCCAGTCATCCGGTACCGGTCATCCCCATCCGCAAAGGATATATCCACCCAGTCCCCCTTGTACCTCATCTTGGAGGTAAGTTTGGCGGTATCCTGTGTTACTTCCAGTTTGGGGCTGCCCGCCTTACCGCTGAGCGCCAGGGTAAATTCCTTACCGCCTGCCCGGAGGCTGTAGTCACCCCGGATATCCTTCTGATCCATATCTTCCAATACATGCTGTTTGCCCATGACCCAGTTTTCATAAAGGGTGGTACCTTCATTGAAAAGGGGGCCCGAGGCAATCACGAAGTTGGCGTAACGACCCTTCTGAAGGGAGCCTATCTCGCCGGATTTCCCGAGGAGTTGGGCCGGGATCGCGGTGAGGGCATCCAGGGCTTTTTCTTCTGAAAGACCATAGTCCATGGCCTTACGGATATTTTTAAACAGGTCCTTGGGATTTTTTAACCCTTCCAGGGTAAATGCAAAAGGGATGTTATTGGCTTCCAGGACGGAAGGATTCGAAGGGGCCTGGTTCCAGTGGCGCATATCCTCAAGGTTTACATAGGCAGCCTGGTAGGGGTTTGAGACATCGAATGGCTCCGGAAAGTCCAGGGGTACCACAAGGGAAGCCCCGGTCGCCTCGATGTCTGCAATATTCTCGTATTCCTGCCCCCCGGCCAGGATCACATACTGGATCCCGAAGGCATCGCCGATCCCATCGGCCCGGAGCACATGTCCCTTGTCTCCTGCAGCAAAGAACTGCACCAGGTTCCGATTGCCATTCAGGGATTCGAGGGCGCGGTCCGTGGTGGAAACATTGCCCTTTGCATACCAGTCAGCGTCGTGGTACATCTGGCGGAGCAGGGCCATGGAGCCCATCAGGGAGCTGGGATATGACTGTTGCCTGACGATACTACGGTCAAAGGAGAAATACTGCCCGGAAGTGTCTTCCAGGAGTCGTTCTGCGTCGCTTCCTTTCCCATTCAGGGCAATGAGGACGCCCGTCCCCCTGGCGACGCCGTCCTGCACATGGCTGTTGACAACCCCAAATCCAAGTTCCCTGAGGTCCCCGGCTTTTTTGTCATCGAATTTATAGGCGGAAACGGCGTTGTTATCCGCCATAATATGATCATTCCAATAATAGCCTTCACGGCTAGGGCCGTATTGTTCAGACCGCCGACCTCCAGGCTGCCGTTTGGGTTGTTCCACCCCAAAGGCCGAGAAGACATCGATAAAGGAAGGGTATACGGATTTTCCATCCAGATCCATTACGATGCTGTTGGAGGGGATGTCCACCCTTTGGCCTACCGCGACGATTTTTCCTTCGTGGATCAGAAGGGTCCCGCTGTCTATTACCTCCCCGGAAGTCACATGGATCCGGGCATTGGTCAGTGCAGTGTAGTTGTCGTTGGTCGCCTTAACCCCGTCGTTTTTCGGGAAGTATTGTTGGGCGATCCCAACATATCCCAGGCCCAAAATGGCCAGGAGCGCAAATTTCCATTTCATGGTTAGTTAGTATTTTGAATTAGTCGT
>SBFL01000025.1 GCA_006227965.1 Bacteroidota bacterium
ACAATCGGTAAGGGTACCGTAAGCGAAACCAACCTTGTTATAGATTTCCAGGTACTCCGGGATTTGCTGCTCTGTATCCCCGAACAGAAAGAATTTGCAATACCCGTCCGGGTAGATTTCGGGGTCATAGCCGGCCTGCCTGGGCAGGATCTTCATGGTCTCCAGTAAAAACGACCGCTGATCTTCACTGAACCTAAATTGCTGATTGCCGGGAAATGCCTCCGGGAAGATCACCCGCTTCATAATACCATCAAGGGTTGTCACGGGAAGGTAGTTCTTCATACGGAAATCAAACGGATCTGAAACCAGGGAATCTCCCTCCATATACCCGGAACCTTTAAGAACACCACGTAACTCCAGGGGCTTTGGAGCTGAATTTATGATGGGAGCAGACAAGGTGGTCAGGGAGTCATTCAGGTAGATGACCAGAGGCTGGGTGGTAAGGATATCCCGGTGAGCTCCAAGTCGGTGACTGACGCGGAAAGGCCCGGCCTGCTTCCTGCCAATCCTACGGTTGATATCGTCCTGCCCGAGAAATTCAATTAAACGGTTGTTGGCGTGGTTGTCACTCACCGCAAAGATCTCAATAATATCCCGGGCGAAGCTGTTTTCAACGCTGTCCCCCTCAATGTAGTATCGGTTGTTCCGGTCCAGGCTGTCCAGTTCGTTTAGTTTTTCCAAAGCTGCCAGGGCTACCGGGAATTTGACAGTGCTCGCCGGATAAAAATACCGGGAGTTATCTACACGGAAATCGTAATTGACAAAGGTCACAGAGTCTGATTTCCTCAGGATCCGGCTGTACCGGATCTGGACTTCATATCCTTCGGGATCTTCCATGACACGCGCTATGGCCGGGTCGGTGGAGGCCAGGACTTGCTGAAGGGGGCTGGGCTCAGGCCCCTGTCCACCGCAACCGAAGATGAGCAATAGAATCCCGGCCATGACCGGCATGGCCGAATTGGTTGAAAAAGTTGTTCTGGATTTTTTGTGATGGTTCATAAATAACTAAGTTATTGGCCCGTGGTCAGTCGGCATAGGTGGCCCGGTGCGGCCTGAGGGCCTCCCTGAAACGAGGCATCTCGGATTCCTGTATGATCATATAGGCAATGCAATGGACTTCGCTTACGGATTCCACTCCACCGGTCCTTTGCGGACTGTAAAGCGGGGATTCCTTTAGATGCCTGACAAAGTGGTTGGCAACCTGCAGGGAATCCGGACCCCGAAAATCCCAGATCAGTTTTATTTTTCGATCCATACCATGTGTTAGGATTCCGAGACTGAGGCCCCGGTCTCGGCAAAATTCTTAAAATCGCGGAGATACGCCATGGACTGTTTCCTGAAGGCCCCCGGCATTAACCACGCCATCAGTTTCATGGGGAAGCTGGAAAACTGGAATTCGGTTTCCGAAACCCATTTGCATTGCCGCTCACCCAAAGCCTCAAAATAATTCTTCTGAATATTGTGGACTCCCTTGGCGTCATAGGTCATGTGGAATTCATAGGGTAAATTCCTTTTGAGGACGGTTTCCACCAGCAGCAGGTGGCGTTTCCCCATCTGGTATTCCAGTTCCATCTGAGCCCCTTCAGTACCGGGTTTGCCCGACAGTTGCCGGAAAGATAAGAGCCCCCGTTGCCAGTGTTTCATATTCTGGGGGTTCTCCAGCAGGGATAGCATCTTATCCCTGGGCAGGTTGATTCCTATCTCCGTAGTGTATTTCATCGGTTGGTCTGTTTAATTCCAAGATATTAAAAAAGGAGTTTTTCTCTTACTAAAAATGTGTTAATGAATCGCTTCCTTACTTGCCGGGGATGCCGATATTCTTATTTTTGACGGATGATGCTGAGGATGCCTCCTAACCGATCCCTGCTGCATGCCACCCTGTGGCTGTCCACCCTGGTGTTCCTGGCAGGCTGTGGAGACCTTTGGAGAAAGGAGCCAGACAACCAACCCCTTGCCCGGGTGGGAGAATCGTATTTATATGCGGAGGATGTCCGGGACTTGCTGGACAAAAACCTCAGCCCTCAGGACAGCGCCGCTTTTGTCAGTAATCTCATCAACACCTGGGCTACCCGGCAGCTGTTAATGTCCCGGGCCAAAATCAACCTGCCCGAAGAAAGAATTGAGGAATTCGAATCCCTTATTTCGGACTACAGGGCAGAACTGTATACCCGTGCCTACAAGGAAGCCCTGATAGCCCAGATTTCAGATACCCTCGTTGGAGATGAGGAACTATCAGAGTTCTATGAAAGTGAAAAAGAGAATTTCAAGCTGCAGGAAAAAATCGTGCAACTCCGGTTTGTAGAGCTGCCGCTGCAGTTTCTCAACCGGGATGAGGTTACAGAACGGCTTCGTCGATTTGAAGGGGAGGACCTGGCCTTCCTGGATTCCGTTGGGGTGCAATTCAAGAAACTTCACTTCAATGATTCCCTTTGGGTCCCTGTCTCCCGGGTGATCGAAGAGATAGTGCCCCTGACCTATGAAAATGAGGAAGAGTACTTAAAAAATTCACAATTTTTTGAAATGGAGGATTCAACGGGGGTATATTTGACCAGGGTTGTAAATGTCCTGAAACCTAATGAGATAGCGCCATTGAGTTACATTGAGCCCAGGATCCGGCAAGTTTTGCTCAACCGGCGGAAAATGAAACATCTACGGTCACTGGAGGCCGACCTCATGGATGAGGCCATCCGACAAAAAGAATTCGAGATATATGAGACGGAACAGAACTAACTTTTTCTTTCTAATCCTGATTTTTTGTTTTGGGTATCTGCCCCTACAGGCACAGGTGCAGGATTCCATACCGGATACGCAGGTAGAACCCCCGGAGGGTATCGTTGAGGGGGACTATACTCTGGAGCAGAACACCCCGCCCGCACAGCGTATAAAACTCGATGGAATTGCCGCCGTAGTCGGTGATTATGTTATCCTGGACTCAGATGTGGAAAAAACGCTCATCGACCTGAAGAACCAGGGTGCGACGGATGAGGATGTCAACCGCTGCAGTCTTTTGGGGAAGCTAATGGAGGACCGGCTTTATGCGCATCAGGCCGTACAGGACAGTATTTTGGTTTCAGATGATGAGGTGAACAGCCGGAACGATCAGTATATACAGGAATTTGTGCAGCGTCTGGGTTCCATGGAAAAGGTCCTGGAATTCTATAACCAGGAAACCGCGGAGGACCTGCGGGAAGAACTATACAAAATCAACAAGCTCCAGATGCTCTCCCAGAAGATGCAG
>SBFL01000283.1 GCA_006227965.1 Bacteroidota bacterium
CGTGTTATTTTTGACGGATCAAAATCGACAAATGAAAAAACAAACATCCTTTCGGCAGCCACTGATGGGTGTCCTTGCTTTTGCCGCCCTGGTCCTGACCAGCTGTGGTTCAACTTCCCTGGTGAGTACCCCAATAGAAAACATCGACGCGGTACCCCTGAAGATTTCAGAGCTTTCTGAGGAGGAGTCAAAGCGCTGGGGGCATGCGGACCTGATGCAGGACACCATTCCGGGAATGAGCGTGGAGCGTTCCTATGAGGAGTTGCTCGGCCATTTAAAGGTCCGTGAAAATGTCCTGGTGGCCGTACTCGATTCCGGCATCGACCTGGACCATGAAGACCTGCATGGGGTGATCTGGACGAATCCAAAGGAGATTCCCGGCAACGGAAAGGACGATGACAATAACGGATATGTGGATGATGTACACGGGTACAATTTCCTGGGGGAATCCTACTACGAACAGCTGGAGATGGCCAGGATCATTCGTCTGAATCTGGGGGATGCCGACCTGCAGGCCAGAGCCAGACAGGAACTGGAAGCCGAGTACGAGGAGGCCCGCAGGGGAATGGAGAACTACGATCAACTCTACCAGGCCGTAAAAAACGCGGACGATGCTGTGAAAAAAGAGCTTGGCAAGGATTCCTACACCCAGGAAGAAGTGGCGGGCATAAGTGGCCCCACGGTTGCTATGCAACAATCCAAGAGCATCCTGATGCAAATGTTCAACTACGGGGATTCCATTGATGATGTGCTTGAACAAATTAAAGAAGGGCTGGATTATTACTCCGGCCAGGTTAAATATCACCTGAATGTGGAATTTGACGGCCGCAAAGTGGTTGGAGATGACCCCTATGACATCAACAGCCGGGGCTACGGAAACGGGAATCCGATGAATCTTGTAAAGGAGGAATTCCACGGGACGCACGTTGCGGGAGTTATTGCCGCAGAGCGGGGCAACGGCCTTGGTGTCGACGGAGTAGCCGACCATGTCCGGATCATGAGCGTGCGTACCGTCCCTGACGGGGATGAGTACGATAAGGATGTTGCCCTGGCCATCCGGTATGCGGTGGACAACGGGGCGCGTATTATCAATGCGAGCTTTGGCAAGTCCTATTCCCCGAACAAGGACTGGGTTTACGAAGCGATCAAATATGCTGCCCGCAAAAACGTGCTGATCGTTAACGCTGCCGGGAATGACGGCCTGAACCTGGACGATCCTGCCAATCCCAGCTTCCCGAATGATCAGGAGGCTGCAGGCTCCGAATTTGCTGATAATATGCTTACCGTTGGGTCCCTGGACGACACCTATGGTGCTGAGATGGTTTCTTCCTTTTCCAACTACGGGGCCAGCAATGTAGATATTTTTGCCCCGGGGGGTCAGATTTATTCCACCATGCCGGGGAATGAATATGTCTTCCAGCAGGGAACCTCCTTCGCGGCCCCTGCCGTAAGCGGGATTGCGGCCCTGATCCTTTCCAGGTTTCCGAAGCTGAGTGCTTCCCAGGTGAAAAAAATCATCATGCAATCTGGTCTTCCGGTGAAGTCGCCTGTTATCGTGGCCGGCGATTCAGACCTTTCAAAACCATTTGCGGAACTTTCCCGTTCAGGAAAGATCGCAAATGCATACAATGCCCTGATCCTGGCGGATCAGGTAGCTAATGGCAAAATCTCTCTTTGATGAAATATTTTGTTCTCTTCTTTTTTTACGGAGCCCTGCTGCTGTCTGCTCAGGGCAACAACGGATACTGGCACCATGGAAGTCGATATGGATGTTAACACTTTCCGCTACAACGGAACTCAAAAACTCATCTACACCAATAACTCCCCGGACACCCTTGACAGGGTTTTCTATCACATGTATTTCAATGCATTCCAGCCGGGTAGCGAAATGGATATGAGACTTCAGCGCATTGAAGATCCGGATCAGCGCATGTACACAGATGGGAAAAGCCGAATAGCCGAGCTGAATCCGGATGAGATTGGTTATTTGCGCGCTTCCGAATTGAAACAGGACGGCAGCCCTGTAGGCAACCAGCTGGAGGGAACAGTCCTGGTGGTGGATTTAAACAACCCCATACTTCCGGGAGGGCAGAGCGCTTTTGAGATGGTTTTTGAAGGGCAGGTCCCTGTACAGATCCGCCGGTCAGGCCGCAATAATAGCGAGGGGGTTGCCCTCTCCATGAGCCAGTGGTATCCAAAAATGGCGGAATACGACTTCGAGGGGTGGCACGCGGACCCATACATCGCCAGGGAGTTCCATGGGGTTTGGGGGGATTTTGACGTCAAACTCACCCTGGACAGGGAGTATGTGGTAGGAGGTACCGGGTACCTGCAAAACCCCCAAGAGGTAGGCCACGGTTACGAAGCCCCTGGAAGCAAAGTGAAATCACCCAGGGGTAAAACCCTAACCTGGCATTTCAAGGCCCCGATGGTCCACGACTTTATGTGGGGGGCAGACCCGGATTACATCCACGATACGCTCCCTATGGAGGACGGTCCGGTACTCCATTTCTATTACAAAAACGACCCTGAGATCCTGGAAAACTGGAAAAACCTGCAGCCGAAAACGGCAGAGGCCATGGAATTCTTCAGCAATAACATCGGTCCTTATCCATACGAACAATATTCGGTGGTTCAGGGGGGCGACGGCGGCATGGAATACGCCATGAGCACCCTGATCACCGGAGGTCGTGATTTTGGCCCCCTGGTCAGTGTAATGGTCCATGAAATGGCCCATTCCTGGTTCCAGCACGTGCTGGCCACCAACGAGGCGCGGCATGAATGGATGGACGAGGGCTTTACTTCCTTTATTTCGTCCCTCTGTAAGAATCAGATCATGAACCAACAACTGGAAAACCCTTTCCGGAATTCCTACATGGGCTATTACAGTCTTGCTGCTTCAAGGCGAGAGCAGCCCCAGTCCACCCATGCGGACCGGTATAGTTACAATTCCGGATATGGGATTTCCGCCTATGATAAGGGGGCTGTGTTCCTGGCACAGCTGGGGTATGTAATTGGCCAGGACAAGCTGATGCAAACCCTTCGTCGGTACTATCGGGATTTTCAATTCAAACACCCCACCCCGAATGATTTCATCCGAAGTGCCGAAAAGGTTTCCGGGATGGAGTTGGAGTGGTACCTGTTGGACTGGACACAAACCACTAATACGATAGATTACGGCATCAGAGCGGTAGAGGCTGATGGAAACCGTACGCGGGTCCGCCTGGAGCGCATTGGGCTGATGCCTATGCCTGTAGACCTGCTGGTGGTATTTCAGGATGGAACCCAGAAAGTATATTATCTGCCCTTGCGGATGATGCGCGGGGAAAAGGAAAACCCCTACTTGAGTGTGCAGTGGGAGGTCATGCCGGACTGGCCCTGGGCCCAGCAGGAGTATTCCCTACTTATCGATGTTCCCATGGAACAGATCAGGGGGGTCCTGATTGACCCTTCACAGCTGATGGCAGACACGAACCCTGAGAACAACGGCTGGATGGCTGAATAGGTTCCCTCAGTCCCCGGAGAACCAGCCGGTATTCATATATTCCCCATTGCGGGCCTTGTGTTCCCTGTTGCTTAGAATCAGGTGGGCCTTGTCCGGCTGCCGGCTGCGATAGCCCAGCAGGTGAAAGAACGGTTTGCTCAGGAAACGGGTCACGTGGAGGTTTACCACGAGTCGGTCTCTGTCCTCATCCTCCCAATTCACTCCAGGTAATGCGCTCAGGGCCTTATGAAAATTCCATTTGCGAAGCCTTGAAGAAAGCCTCAGGGCCCACCTCGGAGTCCTGCGGATCAGGAAAAAGCCCTCTTCTCCTTGCTTCTGATATAGGGGCATAAAGAGAATTCCTTTCTTTTCCATTTCAACGGGTACCCCTTTCTCAGTGGCCAGCAGTGTTCCTTTTGGAAGCGGCTGGAAACTCCAGAAACCATCTTCCATCTTGAAGGAGTGGACCTCCGGGAGTTTGTGGCGGTAAAAGATTTCGTAAAAGTGGTGGTCGCCAAAAGCAGCATTTTTAAGCCGTTGGAATTGATCATCCTGCTCCGGTGTCCACGAAACAGCGCCTGAGTAAGAGAGGGCGAGCCAAATAAAATCCTCTGCGTTGCTGATGGCCCTCGGGTCGTCGTGTTGCCCGGATTCAAACCCCAGTGCCAGGTAGCCCAGCTCGTTGATGTAGCTCAGGAGGGGGCCTTCCAGGTATTCTTCTATCCCCAGGATCACAGGAACCGGGAATAGCTCTGAAAACTTGCGGTTGATAATCGAGTCGTTAACGGTGATAAACGGCAGTGTCTGGCTGGAGGTGGTGTGAAGGTCGATAAAATAAAAGGGGGGGCTGTACTGTTCCAGAAGTTGGTGAACGCCCCGGTAGAGCACCGCCAGCTCATTTTCTTCTGCAGAGCGCTGATCCCGGGGTTTTTCAAGGACCTGGCCCAGGCGGTCCCTTCCCCAGAGTCTGTTCAGGTCATGCTTGAGAAAACGCTGTTTCCGGGTAAGTGCCGGAAGGTTGCCGCGTATGGCAATCACAGATCCGCTTTCCAGGGTCCGCTCCCCTCTGTGAAATTTGTTAAAGACTTTCTCCAGGGCCAGCACCCCTGCCTGTTCGTTTCCGTGAATGCCCCCAAAAAAAACCATGGTGGGCCCGGGTTTTTCGGAGGTGATGTGACCAATGATCCGGTCTGCCTCAAGGGTGGAAAGAGTGTCCTTTTCGGTCAATACCATATCATTGCAGGTCATTTGTTGTCACAATGCCGACGAGGGCTTTTCCAACAACGACAGGCAGACCTTTTACCTTGTGTTTCTTCATTTTTTCTTTTGCTTCTTTGACTGACGCCTTGGGGCTAATGGTAACCAGGTCCTTTCTCATAAGGTCCCGAATAC
>SBFL01000414.1 GCA_006227965.1 Bacteroidota bacterium
CAGCGGGTTGGTCTGGTCCATAAACTGGGACAGCTGGTTCGTCCCGAAAAAGGAATTAATGACCGAAGACAGGGTCTTGGCATTGATCAGGTCAATGGGGGTAAACACCTCGTTATCCCGAACGTTCATCCGTTCGCGGATGGTCCTGGCCATACGGGCCAGTCCAACCCCGAACTGGGCGGAAAGCTGTTCTCCCACAGTCCGCACCCTTCGGTTGGAAAGGTGGTCGATATCATCGATCTCTGCCTTGGAATTGATCAGTTCGATCAGGTATTTTATAATGGTGATGATATCGTCCTTGGTCAGGACCTGTTTGTCCATGCCGATATCCAGCCCGAGCTTCTTGTTCATCCGGTAGCGCCCCACCTCGCCGAGGTTGTAGCGCTGGTCCGAAAAGAAGAGCTTGTCGATAATGCCCCGGGCTGTCTCTTCATCAGGGGGTTCGGCATTACGCAGCTGCCGGTAAATGTGCTCCACCGCTTCCTTCTCCGAGTTGGTCGGGTCTTTCTGAAGGGTGTTGTAAATGATGGCGTAATCGCTCTGGGCATTGTTTTCCTTGTGAAGCAGGATAGTCTTGACATCGGTTTCCAGGATCATGTCCAGATGGTCCTTCTCAAGAATGGTATCCCGGTCCAGCACGATTTCGTTCCTTTCAATGGAAACTACCTCTCCGGTATCCTCGTCCACAAAATCCTCGTGCCATGTTTTCAGCACACGGGCCGCGAGCCTCCTGCCGAGGACTTTTTTAAGGCCCGTTTTCGTAACCTTGATTTCCTCAGACAGATCGAAGATCTCAAGAATATCCTTGTCCCTTTCAAATCCGATGGCACGGAACAGGGTGGTAACCGGCAATTTTTTCTTCCGGTCTATATAGGCGTACATCACGCTGTTGATGTCCGTGGCGAATTCGATCCAGGATCCTTTGAAAGGGATCACCCGCGCCGAGTAGAGTTTTGTCCCGTTGGCATGGAAGGACTGGCCGAAAAATACTCCAGGAGACCGGTGCAACTGCGATACCACTACACGTTCTGCCCCATTGATCACAAAGGTCCCACTGGGGGTCATGTATGGAATAGTGCCCAGGTATACATCCTGTACGATGGTTTCAAAATCTTCGTGTTCCGGGTCCGTACAATAGAGTTTCAGACGAGCCTTGAGGGGAACGCTGTAAGTAAGCCCGCGTTCAATACATTCCTGTATGCTGTACCTTGGCGGGTCTATGAAGTAGTCCAGGAACTCCAGTACAAACTGGTTCCGCGTGTCGGTGATGGGGAAATTTTCCATGAAGGTCTTGTACAAACCTTCGTTCTCCCTTTCGTCAGATTTTGTTTCAAGCTGGAAAAAGTCTTGAAAGGATTTAATCTGAATGTCCAAGAAATCCGGATATTCCGGTGTGTTCTTAGCGGTGGCAAAGCTTATTCTTTCAGTCTGTGGTGTGAACATCTATGGACAAGAATTTAGATCGTGAATACTGGGTGGGCTGTATATACCTTTATATACATGGTAAAAAAGGGTTTAGGCCTAGCCGCCCGAAGGCAGGAAGACCTAAACCTAAACCATATGGTCAAAGCAATTATTTAAGCTCAACTTCTGCTCCTGCTTCTTCCAAGGATTTTTTGATTCCTTCAGCTTCATCTTTAGAAACTCCCTCCTTAACGGCTTTAGGAGCGCTATCGACGATTTCCTTAGCATCTTTCAGGCCAAGTCCTGTCAGTTCCTTAACCAGTTTTACAACCGCCAGTTTGGAACCTCCCGGAGCCTTGAGGATTACGTCAAATTCAGTTTGCTCTTCTACAGCTTCACCAGCGTCACCTCCGGCGGCAGCGCCTCCGGCAACGGCTACAGCAGCAGCGGCAGGCTCAATGCCGTACTCCTCTTTCAGGATATCAGCCAACTCATTTACCTCTTTTACGGTAAGGTTGACCAGCTGTTCTGCGAATTCTTTTAAATCTGCCATTTTTCTATCGTTTTAAAATCGAATTAAAATATATACTTAGGTTTTAGTGCGTACACAATTATTTTTCAGAAAGGGTCTTGAGGATTCCCGCCAGTTTGCCCCCTCCGGATTTCAGGCCGGAAATAACATTCTTGGCAGGGGACTGCAACAGACCGATGATATCCCCGATAACCTCTTCCTTGGATTTGATGTTCACCAGGGCGTCGAGTTTATCGTCCCCGATGTAAATTGCCTCCTCGATAAAGGCACCCTTGAGCAAAGGCCGGTTGGACTTCTTGCGGAAGGTCTTGATCAGCTTTGCAGGTGCATTACCCGTTTCGGAGAACATTAGGGAGGTATTTCCTTTCAGGACCTCAGGCAATTGCCCGAACTCCCTCTCGGAAGCCTCCATAGCCTTGGACAGCAGCGTATTCTTAACTACTGCCAGCCTGACGTTTGCTTTAAAGCAAGCCCGGCGGAGGGCGGAAGTCGTTCCAGCATCCAATCCCGAAATATCGGTAAGATAGATCGTTGGGTTGTCTGCGAGCTGGGACTTCAGGTCCTCAATTACCGCTGCTTTTTCTTCTCTGGTCATTTTCCCTGTTTTTAATTAGACCGCTTTGGGATCTAGTTGAACACTAGGACTCATGGTGCTGGACATGTAAATGCTTTTCATATACACGCCCTTGGCAGCCGCCGGTTTCATCTTCACCAGGGTATCGATCAGTTCCTTGGCGTTTCCGGCGATCTTCTCAGCCGGGAAGGAAACCTTCCCAATAGCTGCATGTACGATACCGGTTTTGTCCACCCTGAAATCGATTTTACCTGCCTTCACATCGGCTACCGCCTTGGCCACATCCATGGTCACGGTACCGGTCTCGGGGTTGGGCATCAGGCCACGGGGTCCCAGGATCCGACCAAGCGGCCCCAGTTTTCCCATGACGCTGGGCATGGTGATGATAACATCCACATCTGTCCAACCACCTTTGATCTTATCCAGATACTCGTCCAGACCTACATAGTCTGCTCCAGCCTCCTTGGCTTCAGCTTCCTTGTCAGGAGTCACCAGGGCAAGAACCTTTACGTCCTTGCCTGTTCCGTGGGGCAGGGTCACAACCCCGCGCACCATCTGGTTGGCCTTGCGGGGGTCAACCCCAAGGCGTACCGCCAGGTCCACAGATGCGTCAAATTTAACGTTGGTAACTTCTTTGATGAGTTCGGAAGCCTCCAGCAGGGAGTAGAGTTTTTCGCGGTCGATCTTGGCGCGAGCCTCTTTCTGCTTCTTTGATAATTTTGCCA
>SBFL01000280.1 GCA_006227965.1 Bacteroidota bacterium
TGAAAAAATATTTGCAGCAACTCGATGCGGATTCCCTCAGGGAGCAACTTTTGGACCTGTACGGCCGCTTTCCGGAGGTGAAGACCTACTATGATTTTGTTTTCAACCCCAGGGAAGAAAAACTTCTCAGAGAGGCCACCCAGCGAATCTCAGAGGAATATTTTCCCCGCAGGAGGAAAAAGGCCAGGGCCCGCCGGTCCGTAGCCCATAAATATATCCGGCATTTCAGGACCCTTGAGGTGGATCCCACAGTGCTGGCTGAGCTGATGGCCTTCAACCTTGAGACCGCACAGCGCTATGAAACACTCCGGAGGTGCCCGGAAGCCTTTTACCGCAGCATGTACAAATCCTTCAGGGAATGGGGGAATCACCTGGTTCACCACGGAATCTATGCAGATTTCGGAGAAAGAGCAGCATCATTCGCCGAGGGTGTGGAAAGGGCGGACTGGCCTGACAAGCAGGCCTATGCAGACTTTTTGGAACAACTAAATTCCTGAAGAGATGGGACTTGTAATTCTGAGAAATGACGATCTGGTCAACCGCTGGAAAAAGGTGCTTCAACATGCAGCGCCCGATATTCCCATTTATGCCATGGGGGAGGAGGTACCCCATGAGGCCATTCTAATGGCGGCAGTCTGGAAACACCCTCCCGGAAGCCTGAGTGCCTTCCCGAACCTGAAGGGGATCCATTGCCTGGGGGCAGGGGTAGACTTTATTCTGGAAGATAAGGGCATACCTGAGGAGCTTCCGGTAATGCGAGTGGTAGACCCCTTCCTGGCCTCAGACATGGCGGAATATGTCCTCTCACAGGTCATGGCCTTTCTGAAGGATCTCCACCGGTATAAACAGGACCAGGTCTCCGGCAGATGGCATCCCCGACCCTACAGGCGGATCGGGGATGTAACCGTTGGGATCATGGGCCTGGGAACACTGGGCAGGTCCGTGGCTGAACTGCTTCTTAAAAGTGGGATATCCACGGTGGGCTGGACCCGTGATTCGGATCCCGATGTGGATTTTCCAAACTTCAGGGGTGATGCGCATCGGAATGCTTTCCTTGAGCAGTCAGATATCCTGGTTTGCCTGTTGCCCCTAACGCCGGATACCCGGGGAATTCTGGATTACAATCTGCTCTCCCGCCTGCCCGGGGGGGCATTGCTTATCAACGTTGCCCGTGGCCCCTTGCTGGTAGATGAAGACCTGATCCGTGCCCTCGATGAAGGGCTGCTGTCCGGAGCCTGCCTGGATGTGTTTCACAAAGAGCCCCTGCCGGCATCTCATCCTTTCTGGAATCACCCACATGTGCACATGACCCCTCACGTCGCCAGTGTTTCCGATCCCGATTCTGTGGCTCCGCAGATCATCGACAACTACCGGCGCCTTACAGAGGGGAGGCCACTTAAGAATGAGGTCTCACGGGAACGCGGATATTAGACGAGTACCGATTTTGAGGAATGAAATTTCACCGAAGGAAAAAAATCAATTAGTTTTGCAAATTGATCCGGGCCAGAGACCTTTCCCGGTAATAACGCATAAACGCAACCGCCCTTGGGTACCAAAACAGCCTACTCCGAAAAAACGCTTTATGATTACCAGTTGGAGGACCTCAACAATATTTTTACCTGTCTTGAGGAGTCTCCCAGCAACATAAACCTGCTCTACCAGCTGCCAACCGGAGGGGGAAAAACGGTTATTTTTTCTGAAATCGCCAAGCGATATATCGCCCAAATGGGCAAGAAAGTGGTTGTCCTTACACACCGGATCGAGCTAAGCCAGCAGACATCCCGAATGCTTGAGGGGTTTGGTGTACGCAACAAGGTAATAAGCAGCGAGGTTAAGGAATTGCCCGATGAAGAAAAGTACCAGTGCTTTGTGGCCATGGTTGAAACCCTTAACAACCGCCTTCAGGAAAAGGCCATAGAACTTCACGGCATCGGCCTTGTGATCATCGATGAAGCACACTACAATTCTTTCAGGAAGCTTTTCAAATACTTCGAGGATTCCATAATCCTCGGGGTAACGGCTACGCCTCTGAGTTCAAATATCAAGCTGCCGATGAAGGACCACTACAAAAAGCTGATCGTAGGGGAATCCATAGCCAACCTGATCGGGAAGAAATTCCTGGCAGAGGCCAATATGTATAGCTATGATGTCAGCCTGAAGTCCCTAAAACTTGGAATCCACGGCGACTATACGGTAAGATCATCCGATGAATTGTACAGCAATCACCAGATGCTTGGCAAATTGGTCGGTGCCTATGAAGAACTCGCAAAGGGAACGAAGACCCTTATCTTCAACAATGGGATCAGCACCTCAAAATACGTGTACGAGATCTTTAAAAAAGCCGGGTATCCCATCCGCCATCTGGACAACAAGAATACAGCTACGGAGCGGAGGGAAATCCTGGACTGGTTTTCCAATACTCCCGATGCCATCCTTACCTCTGTCAGCATCCTGACAACCGGTTTTGATGAACCTTCTGTGGAGACCATAATCCTGAACCGCGCGACTCGTTCCCTGACACTCTATTTCCAGATGATCGGCCGCGGCTCACGGATTTTAAAGGATAAGGAGGAATTCACTGTGGTGGACCTCGGAAACAATATAGCCCGCTTTGGCCCCTGGGATGCTCCTGTGGACTGGCAGGAAATCTTCCATTTCCCGGATTTCTACCTTGAAAACATCCGAAACGACGAGGAAATTGAACGGGAGTTTGTCTATGAGATGCCCCCGGAGCTGCGCGACAGGTTCCAAAATACGGAAAACATCGACCTGGATGTCAAGGAAACCTACAAGGAGAACTTCGCTCAGGGGAAGAAGTCCAAAGAGGTGCTCGAGATGAGCATTGAGCAGCACGCCCGGATGTGCGTGGAGAATTCGAAGGATATCTTCGAGGCCCGCATCCTTGCCAAGTTGCTCAGGGAGGAAATCCAATACCGCATAAAACAGTATTCCCACTGTATCATGAACAATACCCAGAATTACCGGGACTGGTTGCAGGAGGATTATGAACGGAGGCTACGCCTGAGGATATCCCAGCTCTATGCCGCCCGTCTGTAGGGGTTCCCATGAAAACGGCTGCCACGGATAGGAAAGAATTACTGGTGATTGGGTATGAATGGCCACAGCCTGAGGCCACCGCAGCCGGCCAACGGATGTGGCAGCTGTTGAAAGGGTTCTGCGGGGCGGGCTACCGGGTGACTTTTGCCTGCGCCGCTGGCAGGCAAGCACACAG
>SBFL01000222.1 GCA_006227965.1 Bacteroidota bacterium
AAAACCATTAAGGTTGAAGAAAAGAATCGCTTTGTGGGTTTTGATGCCTATAAAAAAGCGATTGATCTTGCCGATGTGGTGATACTTGCCACCCCTCCGGGTTTTAGACCTTACCATTTTGAATATGCCATCAATAACGATAAGCATGTCTTTATGGAAAAGCCGGTGGCTACCGATCCCGTAGGGATCCGGAAAGTTTTGGCTTCAGCCCAACTGGCGAAAGAAAAAAAGCTGAATGTGGTCGTTGGATTACAACGTCATTACCAGCAGAAATACCTCAGTCTTTTAGAGCAGGTACGCGGAGGTGCCATTGGAAAAATTCGTGCAGGGCAAGTCTATTGGAACGATGCCGGGGTTTGGGTGCGGGAACGACAGGCAGGACAAACCGAATTGGAATACCAAATGCGAAACTGGTATTATTTCAACTGGCTGTGCGGGGATCATATCCTCGAACAGCATATCCACAACATTGATGTGGCCAACTGGTTTATAGGGGAATACCCCATAGAAGCCCAGGGGATGGGCGGCCGTCAGGTGCGCAATGGTATTGATCATGGCGAAATATTTGACCATCATTTTGTAGAGTTCACCTATCCTGGCGGGGCTGTGATCTCGAGTCAGTGCAGACACCAGCCCGGAACAATGAGCCGGGTGGATGAGGTTTTTCAGGGCACCAAAGGGAGCATTACCCTCGGCAAAGGGGTTATTGAAGATTTGGAGGGGAAGCCCCTGTTTACTTATCCCAGAAAGTGGGATGAAGACCCCAACCCCTATCAGGTGGAGCACGACCGATTGTTTGCTTCAATTCGCAATGGTGGTGTGATCGCCGATGCTGAAAATGCAGCAAAAAGCACCCTGACCGCCATTATGGGGCGAATGGCAACCTATTCTGGCAAAAAGGTCACCTGGGAACAGGCGCTTAATGCAACCTATCAGCTAATGCCTGAAAGCATGACCTGGGAGAGCATGCCCCCTGTCCTTCCAAACGAGGAAGGGCGCTATGCAATTCCGCAGCCGGGAAAAACCACTTTCGAATAAAAAAGAAGAACAGTTACCATAGCGGCTGTGGCATCCAGCTTAAGGCATCGCTATTTGGTTCATGAATAGTCCAACAGGGGCAGCCGGCAAATTAGGCCGGTTTTTACAGGCCTTTTACATTACCACAGCAACACATTAAGACTCAGCCCCACAGACCAGCTGTTGAACTTTTTGATGATCGGGTCCCCTTCTACATAGACCGGTTCCCCGTTTTCCAGGTCGTCCAGTACCAGTTGGGTGAATTTAAGGTCGGAGTCGGTGTAATGTCCGTAGACCCCCAGGGAGGTGATGTTGCCGATCCGGTATTTGTAAGACAGGCCTGCGGACCATGCAAAGGTCGTCTCTGGAAAATATTCTGAATACAAAATCTCAAATTCCGGGTCGATTTCCGGGATGTCAAGTTCCCTCAGGTTGAGCTTCGTATCCGATCCGCTGAGGCTGCCGGCCAGCCATTTCGCACCGATAGAGTGTTTTCCCAGGGGCAGCTGAAAATAAGGACCTGCCATGATGTTGGTGCTTCCAAGGGCCTGGAAGAGGGGCTCATACCCCAGGGCCCTGATTTCTTCCAGGGCAGCCGTGCTGAACGATATGGGGAAACTCTGTCCCTGAATCGTGGCGCCCAGGCCTAGGTAGGGATTGAAGAAATAGGCCCCTTCCGCGGCGATCACATAGCCCCGGTCTGCGGTGACACCCGTTTCGGGATTGTTGAATGTCTTCGTCAGACTGGCAAACCCTATGTAGGAACTTATGAAAGAGGGATTGTTTTCGTTAATCTGCTTGTCCGGCTCAGGGGTGGGATTGATGCCTTTCTCCTTGTAGATGGCCCCATTTATGAAATAGGCCAGTTCCGTCAGAGAAATTCCAAGACCCGCCCCCATCATCACATCCGAGATCCAGTGCCGGTTATTGAGTTGCCGGAATACCCCCGTAAAGGCGGCAAGCCCATAGGCGCCTACGGTATAGTACGGGCTCAGATGCCGATATTCCTTATGGAAGATGTGGGCACCCATGAATGCCGTGGTGGTGTGCCCCGACGGGAATGAATTATTGGCAGACCCATCCGGACGTTCCTCATCTATCAGGCCTTTCATGGTGTGGACCACAATGCCGTTCAGGGCAAGGGCCGTAGCCATGGTTGTGGTCTTACGAAGCAGCTTGTGTTTGCTTTTTACCCCAAAGGCATCAAAGGCATAGGTGGCTGCATAGGGAATGTATTGTGTAAGGTCATCTACCTTGTTTTCATAATTGGGCAGGTACCGGTTGATCTCATCCCTTACTTTTTTGCGGTTCATGATGCCCTCATCACTGTAGGTAATGGCCGCCATGGTAAAGAAGCCGGCCGAGACCATGAGGGAAATCCCGGTGTCTGTCTGGTACCATTTCAAATCAGCATCATTAAGACCCCCGGTCTGGAGCCCCAACGGGGCATCGCCCAGATAAAGAATAGAGGAAGTAATGTCATTTTGGTCGGTATTAACATAATTTGAGACCACCAGAAGGTTTGAGGAAGCATGCGGAACATTATCTCCGGCAAGTACCTCTGACCCTACGATCCCTATCCCAGGGTCCTGTGCTCCCGGGTTGGAACTAAAGCGGGAAATTCCGCTGCTCTGGGCGTACACGCCATAATAAAATACGCATAGCAAAACTGAGACCAGCCATTTCATAATTTTTACACTTTAGTTAACCGTTTTACACAGGTCTGATGTTGGAGTACATGTAAAGCGTCCTTATTTCATGGGAACTCCTTTTTAGCCCTTTCCGTTTCCTGAAAGAATGGACTTTGGAAGGAGGATCTGTACCTGGAACCGCCACTGCCACTCCGGCCCGAAGTCCGGCTTCACCACATTGTAATACAACTGGGTCTGGATGTTTACCGGGAGTTTACCCCCTAACATGACCAGTTTTCCGCCCCCCGCTCCCAGGGGAACGATCCATTGCTGTCCGGAATCGGCCTTCCAGTCTGCGGTGATGATGGGAGCGGAATTCACATACCATCCTTCCCCCAGCTGGCGCACGATAAAAAGGTTAAGCAGCATGTGGTTCACATCCTCCCTGTCCTCGTTGCCCGCAATGGACCAGGCATTGTTGATCAGGGCGCCGAAGGTCCAGTCCCCGGGTTGCATCAGGACTACAAACGACGGGCCTACGCACCATTTCTGGGTACCCCTGTCCGCCCCTCCGGTGGGAAT
>SBFL01000235.1 GCA_006227965.1 Bacteroidota bacterium
CCTCAGCCAGTCAAGGGCCTCCTCCACATCCCCCGAAGTATGGGTTATAAGCTCCTGAAAAATATCGAAGAGCTTTTCAAAGGGAGTTTGTTCTGCGGCCCTAAACGAGGTAAACCGGAATCCTTTTCTTCCTTTCATAGCTCTCTAAAAATACGACTTTTGATACAGGAAGGAGAATTTTTAAGAAATCTTAACGGGTGTTTCTGTGACGGCCTTCCAGGACGGAAACCACATCGCCCAGACTGTGCCCTTTTGCCCTTAACAGTACCATGAGATGGAACAGCAGGTCGGCACTTTCTCCTAGAAACCGGTCCTTATCTGCATCCTTGGCCTCTATAACCGTCTCCACGGCCTCCTCCCCTACTTTCTGGGCTATTTTATTGATTCCCTCACGAAATAGGGAGGCCACATAACTGTCCTTACCCTCCCCGGAGGCCGCTTCTTCCTCCCGCTCTGAAATCACCCTTTCCAACTGCTCCAGAAACGCCAGCCGGTTTTCATTGCCCTCCTCCCAGCAGGTATCCGTACCTCTGTGGCAAACCGGCCCTGTTGGCCGTGCTTTGATCAGCAGGGTGTCTCTGTCGCAATCTGCACGTACTTCCACCAGCCTCAGATAATTCCCGCTTTCTTCCCCCTTGGTCCAGATCCGATCCTTGCCGCGGCTGTAAAAAGTGACCATTCCTGAAGTTTCCGTCATGGTAAGGGCCTCCTGGTTCATGTACCCCATCATGAGAACGACGCGGGTGTCGGCATCCTGTACAATTGCAGGAACAAGGCCATTCCCTTTTTCAAAATCAATCTTTTCCATGGTTAGTCATTTTCGGATTCGCACCGGGATCCCCCGGTCCTTAAGATAGCTCTTTAGTTCCGGGATCGGAATTTCATTAAAGTGAAAGACACTGGCTGCCAGTGCCGCATCTGCTTCCCCTTTCAGGAATGCATCGGCAAAATGTTCCCTGGTGCCGGCCCCTCCGGAGGCAATAACCGGGATGTTAACCAGGCCTGAGAGCCTTTTAAGCGCCTTATTGGCAAACCCACCCTTGGTTCCGTCATGTTCCATGCTGGTAAACAACAATTCCCCGGCACCTCTGCGGGCTGCTTCCTGAGCCCAGCCAAAGAGCTCCACCTGCGTTGGCTCCTTCCCTCCCACCAGATGTATTTTCCACTGGCCTTCGATCCTCCGGGCATCGAGCGCCACAACGACACACTGGGAACCGAACTTCCGAACCAGCCGATCTATCAGTTCCGGATCCCGGACCGCAGCGGAATTGACGCATACCTTATCCGCCCCATTGTGCAGGAGCACGTCCACATCGGCAACCGAACTTATGCCGCCTCCCACGGTAAAGGGAATATCGATCCGTTCAGCAACCCGGCGCACCAGCCTTGCCAGGGTTTTCCGGTTTTCCTCAGTCGCGGAAATATCCAGAAAGACGAGCTCATCCGCTCCCTCTTCGGCATAGGCCGCGGCCAGCTCCACGGGGTCACCAGCATCCCTCAGGTCCACAAAATTGACCCCTTTTACGGTACGGCCGTCCTTGATATCCAGACAGGGGATGATTCTTTTGGTCAGCATGGATTAGTCATTCGTGGTGTTCAGATCAATTCCCCTGTAAAAACCAAGGTCGCTGTCCGTTTTCAATTTTGTCAGATAGGCAATCTGCCCGGTATGGTAACTCAGGTGCTCCACCACATGGAGTATGATCCCCAGCCCGGTGAGCTGAAACCCCTGTACGGTTTTCTGTCGCCACAGGGCTTCATCCGAAAGGGCCCGGATAACCTTCATGGCCGTTTCGGCCGTTTCAAAAAAGTCGCTCTCCACTTCAGCGCGGCTGTGATCAGGAGGGTATATGAACTCCTTATCGCGCTGGCGCACGTCCGTATCCCCCCTCAGCCCGCTGAGGATGTACTGCCTGATGTTCCCGCTCAAATGCCTCAGCAGGTGGCCCGCCGAATTCGAGGAGGGATTCGGACGATACCAAAAAGATCCTTCGTCCAGCAATTCCAGGCATACGCGTATTTTTTCAAGGCATTCCCCCATTCTCAGGCAGGCCTGGCCCTTGAATTCATCGGCAAAATCGAAATTCTCTTCCATAAATGTCAAGTGATAAAGGGTTCTAATTCCTTAAGCAAAATCCTGCCCTCGTAAAGGGCCTTCCCTATGATGGCACCCTCGCAGCCAATCCGTTTCAGTTGCCAAAGGTCGTCCGGGTGGCTCACCCCGCCACTGGCAATCAGAGATATCCCCGGCCGCTGCAGGTCCTCCACCCCGCTTAATCCGACCCGGGTTTCAGTAATGGCGGTTTTGTTCAAAAGCTCCCGGTAGAGTTCCAGGGAAGGCCCCTCCAGCATTCCGTCCTTTCCAATGTCTGTACAGATCACGTATTTTATCCCCTTTTTTTGATACCCGGTTACGAACGGAAGGAGTTTTCGCCCGGTTTCTTCCTGCCATCCGGATACGGAAATATACCCATCCCTGACATCCGCCCCCAGGATGATGTGATCGGGGCCATAACGCTCCAGCCAGGAGAGAAATAGCTCCGGGTCGGTGGCTGCAATACTCCCCCCTGTAATCTGCCCGGCCCCGCTCTCAAAAGCAATGCGAACATCTTCGTCCGATTTCAGCCCCCCGCCGAAATCCACATTGAGACCGGTATTCGATGCTATTTTCTCCAGGATCTTATGGTTGACAATATGAGCGGAACGGGCCCCGTCAAGGTCTACCAGATGCAGGTGGGTAATCCCTGCATCCTCGAATTCCCTGGCCACTTCAAGGGGATCCTCCCGATAGATTTTTTTGGATTCATACGCTCCCTTGGTCAGTCGCACACATTTACCGTCGATCAGGTCAATTGCCGGTATGATTCGCATCCTTAACTACAGTTTTAAGAAGTTACTAAGCATAAGTGCCCCGGCTTTTCCACTTTTCTCCGGGTGGAACTGCACCCCGAAAAAATTATCCCTGCCCAGAGCCGCACTATAGGGCAGCCCATAATCGCTGACCGCTATGGTCTCTTCACAAAGAGGGGCGAAATAGCTGTGCACCAGGTAAATGTATTCGGATTCCCCAACACCCTTAAACAGGGGTGATTTCAGGTCGTGAATGCTGTTCCATCCTATTTGGGGCACCTTCCGGTTGCCGTCAAACCGCAGCACCTCCACCGGGAAGATCCCCATTCCTTTTGTGGGGCCCTCCTCCGAGCTCCGGCACATCAGCTGCAT
>SBFL01000415.1 GCA_006227965.1 Bacteroidota bacterium
CATAAAAAGTAGAAAAAGAGTGGCAGATCCCCAGTGCAGTGCCCAGGGGAATACCAAACAACACGACCCGGAGAGCAACAGGGAAGCCGCAGCTACTTTTAGTGGGCCCAGGGATCGGGAAAGGTAGCCCCCCAGAACACAGGCTGGCCCCCCAACACCAAGGATCAAAAAAGACCACAGGGAAATGGGTAAATCACTCCCCTGGTGCAGTTCTGTGTAGGCACTGAGCATCGCGGGAACTAATGCCCAGAAGGCATACAGTTCCCACATATGTCCGAAGTACCCAAAGGCAGGTGCGCGGAATTCCCTTTTCCTGAATACGTCTAAAAAGGCGGTAAAATCCAGCTTTTGCATCCGACTGCGGTAGGGCCCATCTGGCAGGAACAAAATGGAAATACCTCCGGCGAGCGCCATAGCTGAAGTAATGACCACTACCTGTTCCCAGGATGTGGCAAGGATGCCTGCACTTAGCAGGTGAGGGAAGGCGGTGCCCAACACCAGGGCCCCCACAAGGTAACCCAGGGAGGTGCCCAGCCCTTTATTGTAATAATCCGCTGCAATCTTCATCCCTACGGGATAAATGCCGGCAAGAAAGAAACCGGTGGCAAAGCGGAGCAGGACCAGGGTCAGGTAGCTATTATCTTCCCATACCAGCCCCAGGTTTGCCAGGGATCCCAATACTGCTGAAAGGAAAAATACCCGTGAGGGAGCAAAGCGGTCTGCCAGGGTTAGGAAGGCGAAAAGCAGGGTGCCGGTGATAAAACCGAATTGTACCGATGCCGTCAGGTCACCCAGGGCGGTTTCTGGAAGTCTAAAATGGGCAGTAAGCGGCCCCATTACCCCATTGGAAGCAAACCAGAGGGAAGTACCGCAGAACTGCGAGAATACAATAAGGGGCAGGACATAGCCTCTGACACCGGGCGACCCTGACCCCGCGGAGCCTTGTGGGGTGGAATTCACAGACTGCATATTACGGATTTTCCGTGAATCCTTTTCCGTCTTTTCAATCGGAAGGTTTAGGGGTAGATTGCAACAGGAACCTGATAATACAGCATTATCCCTCAGCGGAATTTGCACGTACTTATGGTGTCAAACCATAGGTAGTCAAATATCGGGGAAATGTACCGGATTCCCTGTATCACGGATTGGTGTGGAGCCTGTTGATTGCCATTGGTATTGCCCTGCTGATGCGCCTGAGTCCTAAATGATTTTTCCTGGGTGGCGACTTTATAATAAGGGCCCTTGGAAATCCGATTTGACTCCCCGGTCCTGAAAGAAACGCACAAAGCAGCCACTGGGAGACCGGACACGTATTACTGCCCAGTTGAACAGCTCAGTTACGGGTAGTAGTTCTACACCTGGGAGGTATTGAAGGAGGTTGGGTAATCACAGGATCTGTCAGCCGGTATCATTCCAGGCAAATCGAGTCAATTTGGAGTTCAAATACTTCCTCCTGTTTATTCCCTATTAAGATACCCACCTCTTCAAGATAGTCCCCGGCGAAATCCGGCAGGTTCAGTTTCCTGCCCCGGAAGGTTGGGTAGAACTCCGACAGCGGGAGCGTAATTTTTTCCCAATCCCCACTGGTCTTGAAGTAATGGATATAGGCGTAATAGTCGTCTTTCCGGGCCCGGAGGCGGAACTGATAGCGCCCGCCATCCCCTTTGACATGCAGTACCATGGATTGTGTGTTTTTCAGGGATACCCTGCTGCAATCCAGTCGGATGGAGGCGAAGCCGCCATTGTTTTCGAGGGAAACCTTCCCTGAGAAAACCCCATGTCCTCCGGCATTCAACTTGAGGGTGCTTCTGGAAAGCCCGCCCATTACTCCGTCATTTACCACAATCCATCCTTCAAGGGAGGCCTCTTTACTAAAGTCAAAAAGGGTTTGTGTTTGCAACAGGAGTAGAATTAGAAGGATAGCGTTCACGTGGGGGGCTTAATTTCCCAAAGATACGGCTTCAGCACCTTAATACCATGACCTCCCGCATCCCGGGAGAGTGGAAGGGGAGGTCTGTTAGGATTCAGCTCAAGTCCATGCATGGCGGCTATCTCAGGAAGATCCATTGCCTGCGGTGGTCATGACCTGGAGGCAGTTGATTTATAAGGAATCTACAGATACTTAGTCAGGAACTTAAAGAACTCTTTTTTTAGGTTTTGGAACATTTCCCGTTGTGTTTCCATTTCATCACGGAACTCAAGGTGTCTTTGTACCATGGCCCTGTCCATGGAATCATCACCGGCCATACTTTGGCCTGCAATCCGGTGCTCATGGGATTCAATGCCTTCCAGGAATTCGTTAATCCTGCCTTCATGCAGTATAAATTCGTTCTGAAAGTGTTCCAACTGTACCAGGACATCTTTGTCCGTCCAGCGGCTCACCAGTTCTTCCAGGCGGTGATTGAAGGATTTCATTTCATCTTTCCAGAAAAAGAGTTCACTTCTCCAGCGTTCGTGTTCAAAGTGCAGATCGGAGTTGTAAATAACTTGGGTTTCCATTACTGTGCATTTATGGGTTCTTGTTGTGATTTAAAATGGCTGCCATTAGAGATGTTCTTCTACCTCTTTGGAGTCCATAAGGGATTCCATGACCTTAAAGGTTTCCTTTTTTGCCAATCTGAAGTGTTTTGCAAAAACGGCTAATTCTACCTCAAGTTGTTCGTGTTCTGTTCGGAACGTGTGCGAGTCATGTGCAAACGGGTTTTCCATCAGATCGGAAAGGTGTCCCATATGGGTTTCTACCTTCCCTAAAAGCTCAAGGGATTCATCCCTTACCACAGCTAGTTTTTTTCGAATCTTCCGGACCATTTCCACCTCCTCGTATCGGGTAAGCCACAAAATATATTTGTTTACCATATGAAAGAGGAATTTTATTTCGTCCCGATGGAACGTCAGATCTGACTGCCAGTGTTCCGTAAGTGCGTACAGTTGCTTCCAATCGGCCTTCATGATGAAATTGTCTCTGGGTCTGCTTTGAAAATCTTTCATGGCCATTGTTTTTATAATTCCTTCAAATTGTCACTGATACCGACCAGCTCGATGTGGCCAGCATACCCGAAAACAATACCTTCGGGAGGCCGTCATACAAAAATAGGATTGTCGATAACTAAAAACTATGATTTGGGTCAGGTGGGGGGAGTTGGCAGTGGCAGTTGGCAGTTGGCAGTTGCAGTTGGCAGTTGCAGTTGCAGTTGCAGTAGCAGTTGGCAGTAGCAGT
>SBFL01000080.1 GCA_006227965.1 Bacteroidota bacterium
GGGGGTATTGAGATCTTCATTAAGGCCGGCCGGTTCAACAGGAATGTTTCGGGAAAGGCCTGCTTTGTATTTGGCCATCAGGACCTTCTTTACCGAACGGGAGAGGCGGGCCTCGGAGATCCGGCCGGATCGATAGGCCCCCAACAGTGCCTGGTGGTCCCGTTCCAGGTCTTCCGGCATCAGCAACAGGTCATTTCCGGCCAAAAAGGCCGCCAAGCCGGCATTTTCTGCAGAATCATAGGTGGTAACCCCTTTCATATTCAGGGCATCTGTGCAGATGAGTCCCTGAAACCCGAGGTCTCCCTCCAGCACATCCCGGAGCAGCCTTCGGGAGAGGGAGGTGGGTTCCCCTTCCACTCCGGTGAGGGAAGGAACATCCAGATGGGCAACCATAACCGTACTCAGGCCTTCAGCAATAAGGTCTTTGAAGGGGATGAGTTCCACACTGTCCAGCCGCCTACGGTCAAAGGTAAGCGAAGGCAGCCCCTTATGGGAATCAACCGAAGTATCCCCATGGCCGGGGAAGTGCTTGGCTGTGCACAGCACCCCTGCCCGCTGCATTCCCCGCATCAGGTGGGTTGCCTGCCGGCTTACGCGGAACGGATTCTCCCCAAAGGAACGGTTCCCTATGATGGGGTTTTGCGGATTGGTATTGATGTCCACCACGGGGGCGAAGTTCATGTGCACGCCCATGCGCCTGGCATGCGACCCGATCTGATAGCCGATTTCCTCAATTAGGGAAGTGTCCTGTACAGCGCCCAGGGTCATATTCCAGGGGAAGGCAAAAGTGGAATCCAGGCGCATGGCCAGACCCCACTCCGCATCCATGGCGATCAGCAATGGTACCCCGGAAGCCTTCTGGAACGTATTTGTCAGCCGAACCTGCGTCCCTGGGACGCCCCTGGAGAAGATTATTCCCCCCGGACTGAATTTTGAAATCAAATCCCGTATCCTGCGACTTTCCGCCACTTCAGCTTCAGGCTCGCAGGAAGCCATTACCATGAAAAGCTGCCCGATCCGCTCTTCGAGGGTCATGTGTTCATACTGATGCTCCACCCACTCGTTTTGTGCAAGGCTGTCCTTCGCGACCAGGGGATTCGATTGGGCCGCTGCAGTTGATACGGCCAACAGGATCCCCAAGATTCCATACATCCATTTCATAGCATTCAAATCAATTCGATTTAACCAGCTGACTTCCAGGACTATAATAACAGAATAGCACGAGTGTCCTCTCAAAAAAAGCGGTTGTGCCAACTCTCTGAGGCCGGTACCTCCCAGTACTCCTCATAATCCAGTTTGGTGGCCACGAGGTTGTTGAACACCACTGTTTTCCCGGAAACTGCCCTGGACTTCGCCATTTTGCGGAATTCATCCAGGGGTTTGTAAGCAATGTGGGGGCCTTGCTTATACGATACGTTCATGCGGTCCAGGAGGGAAACCTGGTATTTTGTCTCAAGGGCCTGTATGAAATGTACAGACGCATCGATGCTGCACCCGGAGGCACCGGTGTGCTCCTGGTCCAGGCCAAGGACGATAAACCGTTTGTAGGGCAGTTCAAAACCCGCCTTCAGGTCGGAACCATGTGCGGTCCACTGGGTGAGGAAAGCTTCCATATCCTTACGGATTTCGGCCAGTTCCGCATCCGTAAAGGTCCTGTTGGACTGGTAGATCCAGATGCGGGCCGAATCGGGCAAGGTTTCAAAAGGTACTAACATAGGTAAAGTTCTTTGGTGGGTTACAAATCCGTGACACCTTCCAGCAATTCTGCAATATCCATCACCCTGATGCTGTTTTCCTTTTCCTTGTTCTTGACCCCATCCGTCATCATCGTATTGCAAAAAGGGCAGCCTGCGGCGATGATCTCGGGCTCAGTCTCCAGGGCCTGTTCGGTACGTTCTATATTGACTTCCTTAGTGCCTTTCTCGGCTTCCTTGAACATCTGCGCCCCGCCGGCCCCGCAACAGAGTCCGCGCTGTTTACAGTTCTTCATTTCCACCAGTTCGGCATCGATCTTGCGGATGACCTCCCTGGGTGCTTCATACACTCCGTTGGCACGACCCAGGTAACAGGGGTCGTGGAAGGTGATCCGCTTTCCGCGGAAAGAACCGCCTTCAACTTTTATGCGCCCCTCATTGAGCAGGTCCCTGAGGAACTGGGTATGGTGGACCACTTCATACGCCCCTCCCAGCCCGGGATATTCGTTTTTCAGGGTATTGAAACAGTGGGGGCAGGTGGTTACGATTTTCTGAACGCCGTATCCATTGAGTACCCGTATGTTGGTGGCCGCCTGCATCTGGAACAGGAATTCATTCCCTGCCCGTTTGGCCGGGTCTCCCGTGCAGCTTTCTTCCGTTCCGAGGACGGCAAAGGACACTGCCGCACGTTGCAATAGCTTTACGAAGGCCTTGGTGATCTTCTTGGCCCGGTCATCAAAACTCCCGGCACACCCGACCCAGAAAAGGACTTCTGGCGATTTACCGGCGGCCGCCATCTCTGCCATGGTCGGTACAAGGGCTTTCGGGTTCTGGTTCTTCTCTGTTTCCATTTATACCTCTTGCTTCCAGTTAAGGCGGTCCATCTGGTTAAACGGCCAGGGGGCGCCATTGTTCTCGATATTGGTCATCATCACGTTCAGCTCGGAAGGAGCGGCAGATTGTTCCATTACCAGGTACCTGCGCATATCCATGATAATGGAAAGGGGATCGATACTCACCGGGCAGGCCTGTACACAGGCATTGCAGGAAGTACAGGCCCACAATTCCTCCCGGCTGATATAATCGTCCAGCAATTGTTTGCCATCGGGTTCCCAATTGCCATTATTCAGATCCAGTTGCCGGCCGACCTCTTCGAGGCGGTCCCGGGTATCCATCATTATTTTCCGGGGGGATAGTTTTTTGCCCGTCTGGTTCGCAGGGCATTCACTGGTACAGCGGCCGCACTCGGTACAGGTATAGGCATTTAGCAACTGTACCTGACTGAGGTCCATGACATCTGAAGCCCCGAATTTTTCCGGGAGTGGAGCATCCTCGGCCGGGGCGGCAAAGGGGTCCGCATTGGGGTCCATCATCAGGGCAACCTCTTTTTTTACAGACTCGAGGTTGTCGAACTGCCCCATCGGGCGCAGTTTTCCGAAATACGTATTCGGGAAGGCCAGTAGGATATGCAGGTGTTTGGAATAATACAGGTAATTCAGGAAGAACAGGATCC